>JBHIBX010000008.1:0-12804 GCA_046759285.1 Candidatus Omnitrophota bacterium | reverse complement strand
CGCCGCCGACTCGTCCCCGTAGGACTTGTTGAAGTGCTTGTAGTTGCCGCTGATGACGGTGTGATGCCCCAGACTAAAGAGGCTATCCATCACGCCCGAGCGGCGGGAGTCCCGATCATTGTGGCGATCAACAAATGCGACCTGCCTCGCGCTGAACCGGACAGGGTTAAAACCGAACTCCGACAGGAAGAACTGGTCGCAGAAGAGTGGGGCGGGAAGACGGTCATGGTCGAGGTATCCGCAAAAAGCGGGGAAGGCGTTGACAATCTTGTAGAGATGCTCATGTTGGAATCGGAACTCCTGGAGTTAAAAGCGAATAATAAGCTGAGAGCGCGCGGAGTTGTGGTCGAAGGAAAGAAAACGCCCGGGCAGGGCATAGTGGTTACTTTTCTGGTTAAAAACGGAACTTTACATTTAGGTGACGTTGTTCTTTCCGGAAGCTATCTCGGTAAAGTCAAGGCGATGATAAACGATCGTGGTGAAAGGGTCAAGGAGGCAACCCCGGCTACCCCTGTTGAGGTTCTTGGATTAGAGGGTGTCCCCGAAGCCGGTGATGAGTTTTTTGTTGTGAAAGACGAAAAAAAGGCCAGAACGTTGGCGCTCCTGAAACAGAACGAAATGCGGCAGAGGGGAATGGCCGGCAGCCAGAGGGTCACGCTTGAGGACCTCCACAGCCGAATAGAAGAAGGAACGATAAAAGAACTAAAAATAATCCTGAAGGCTGATGTCCAGGGTTCGGTCGAGGCGATCCAGAGTTCTCTTGTGGAGCTTGGGACGAAAGAGGTAAAGGTGAACATAATTCATTCCGGGGTCGGGAACATCAATGAATCTGACGTCATGCTTGCGATGGTCTCGAATGCCGTCATCATCGGATTTCACGTTAAGACTGATGTCAAAGCCGAAGAACTGTCCAGGAAAGAAAGGGTCGATATAAACGTTTACGATGTCATATACGAAGCCGTTGACAGCGTCAAAGCAGCTATGGAAGGATTGCTGGAACCCGTTGAGCAGGAAGTGTTCCAGGGGCGCGCGGAAATTCGTGAAATATTTCCGACAAAAACCGGAAAGATCGCCGGATGCGCCGTCCTGAAAGGGGTAATTCATCGAAAAGACAGAATAAGGGTCAAAAGAGGACAGGAAGTTGTTCATGAAGGTACTCTTAATAACCTTAAGCGTTTCAAGGAAGACGCGCGCGAAGTAAAAGAAGGTTTTGAGTGCGGGATCTCCATAAAGAATTTTAACGATATAAAGAAAAACGATATCATTGAAGCCTACATAATCGAAAAAGTAGCAAGACGTCTCGAGAAATAACCATGAAAAAGCATATCGTATTAAGCGGCATGAGGCCCACCGGGAAGCTGCACCTTGGTCACCTGGTCGGGGCCTTGGATAACTGGGTCAAGCTCCAGGAAAAGTACGAGTGCTTTTTTATGGTGGCTGACTGGCACGCTCTTATGAGCGAATACGAAAAGCCATCGAATATAAAGGAAAACAGCTTTGAGATCGTTAGGGATTGGATTTCATGCGGTATAGATCATAAGCGTAGCGTCATTTTCGTGCAGAGCATGGTCCCGGAGCACCTGGAGCTGGCGATGGTGTTCTCCCTTTTGACCCCGCTGGGCTGGCTTGAGCGTTGTCCGACTTACAAGGAACAGCTCCGGGAGCTAAAGGGCCGCATGCTGGCGACTTACGGTTTTTTGGGATATCCTGTTCTTCAGGCTGCTGATATCGCGCTTTACGATGCTGATTATGTTCCTGTGGGAGAAGACCAGGTACACCACCTTGAACTGGCAAGGGAGATAATACGGAAGTTCCACAAGCTATACAAGAAGAAGATTTTTAAAGAGCCGGAACCGCTGCTCACCAAGGCTTCAAAGCTCGTAGGTATCGACAACCGGAAGATGTCCAAGAGCTATAACAATTTTATTTCTCTCGCGGATTCCCCGGAGGTGGTAGACAAGAAAGTCCGCAGCATGTACACGGACCCCAAAAGGATACGGGCTGATATCCCGGGAAAGGTGGAAGGCAACCCCGTTTTTATCTACCACGACCTGTTTAATTCGAACAAGGAAGAAGTCGGAGAACTGAAGAAGAGGTATCGCGCGGGTAAGGTCGGCGATGTTGAGGTAAAAAAGAAATTAAGCGCCGCCTTAAATAATTTTCTCGATCCTATCAGGGAGAGAAGGGCGTTTCTCTCTGACGATGACGTGCATGATATAATCGTTGACGGCTCTTCCAGAGCCAGGGATGTGGCAAAAAAGACCATGGCCGAAGTCAAGGAACGCCTTCACCAGATAATCGATTAGATCGATGACGTATAAAGCTAAAATTGATATTTTTGAAGGCCCGCTGGACCTTTTGCTGTTTCTTGTCAAAAAGGAAAAGATCGACATCTACGACATCCCTATCTCCAGGATCACGGAGCAGTATCTGGAATACCTGGAGCTGATGAAGATGCTGGATCTTGATATCGCCGGGGAGTTTCTTGTCATGGCGGCTACGCTGATGCACATAAAGAGTAAAATGCTTCTCCCGCCGGACGAAGAAAATGTTTTTGAGGAAGAGGAAGAAGATCCCAGGGAAGAGCTCGTAAGGAGGCTGCTGGAGTACAAGAAATATAAAGAGGCAGCCGCCAGACTGCAGGAGATGTACGATAGCGGCAGAAAGATCTTCGTGCACAAGGGGACCGGTGACAGGGAGAAAATAGTAACGGATGACGGATCCGAATATTTTGAAGCGAGCCTGTTCGACCTTATAGGCGCGTTCAAAAAGGTCCTTAGCGAAGTATCGAAAGAGACTTTCCATAAGGCGGTGAAAGACAAGTTCACCGTCAGGGATAAGATACACGCTATATATCACGTGCTGGCGCAGCAGCCCAAAGCTTACTTTACGTCACTGTTCAAAGATGTCAGGAACAAAGACGAGATCATCGTCACATTTTTGGCGGTTCTGGAACTCATAAAACTGCGCGAGATCGTTATAGTCCAGAAGGACTTTTTCGGGGAGATCGAGATAATAAGAAATCCTGAACTTGTTAAAAGCGAGTCGTAGGAGCGAGGAAGGATGAAGAATATCGACAAAATAAAAGGGATAATCGAGGCAATTCTTATTGTCTCCGAAGGAGGCGCGAGCCAAGAAGAATTACAGACCGTTATCGGGGAGGATATTGATACGAGAGACCTTGACGAAGCTATCCGACTTCTAAGAGAAGAGTACGACTCTGACGCGAGGTCCTTCAACATCGCTGAAATAGCCGGGAAGTACCGCATCACGACAAAGCCCAAATACATGCGCTGGATAAACAAGCTTTACCGGAAAGAGCCGGACAGATTGACCGGCCCTTCACTGGAAACCCTCGCGATCGTTGCCTACAAACAGCCCATTACGAGAGCCGAGATCGAAGGCATACGCGGCGTTAACGTTGGAGGAGTATTAAAGACTCTCCTGGATAAGGAATTGGTGCAGGTTAACGGCAGAAAAGATGCCGTTGGAAAACCTCTTATATATGGAACGAGTAAAAGGTTCCTGGAACTGTTTGGCTTGAATTCGCTGGAAGACCTGCCGCAGCTTATGGATTTCAGCGAAGAGGAGCTTGAATATGGAAAACCACAGGAACAAAATATAGTGGATATGAAGGAGGGAGACAATGAGTCCGAAGAAGCTCAATGATCTCAGGAAGAAAATCGACGAAATAGATTCAAGGATCGTTAACCTTGTGAATCAGCGGGGCGAGATAAGCTCTGAAATAGGAGACATCAAAAAAGGAAAGAAACAGCCGATCTATAGTCCGGACAGGGAGAGCCAGATATATAAGAGGATCGCGCAGAAGAATAAGGGGCCTTTGTCCGATGATTCCGTAAAAGCTATATATCGCGAACTTATGTCTGCGTGCCTTTCGCTTGAAAAGCCGATGACCGTAGCGTATCTCGGGCCGGAAGTCACGTTTACGCACCAGGTTTCCTTGAAAAAGTTCGGTTCCAGTGCGAGTTATCTTTCATGTGACAGCATTACTGATGTTTTTTCGGAAGTGGAAAAAGGCAATGCGGATTACGGGGTGGTCCCGATAGAAAATTCGATAGAAGGGGCGGTAAATCATACTCTTGATATGTTTGTCGATTCAGCGCTTTTAATATGTTCTGAAGTTTACTTTCCGATCAGGCACTGTCTGCTCAGTAAAAAGAGCAGCATAGCATCGATTAAAAGCGTCTATTCGAATCCTCAGGTATTTGGACAGTGTCGCGGATGGATAGAGAAAAATCTGCCTCTGGCCAGGCTGCGTGATGTTGCTTCAACAGCTAAGGCGGCCGAAATGGCGGCGAAGCATTCTGTTTCGGCCTGTATAGCGAGTGAGCTTGCGTCGAAAAAGTATCAGTTAAAAGTCATCGCAAGGTCGATAGAGGATTCTGCTACCAACATCACAAGGTTTCTTGTTATCGGGAAACATATCAGCAAGATTTCCGGAGCGGACAAGACATCCATTGTTTTTTCCGTGAAGGACAGGCCGGGCGTATTGCATGATATGCTCAACTCTTTCAAGAAAAGGGGCATCAATCTGACCAAGATCGAGTCGAGGCCTTCGAAGAAGAAACTGTGGAAGTATTACTTTTTCGTCGATATGGATGGACATCGTGAAAATCCGAAAGTAAGAAAAGCCCTGAAAGATCTGGAAAATAAATGCCATTTTCTGAAAATACTAGGCTCATATCCGAAAGGATAACTGAAGATGAAAGATTTATGTGAAAAGTTCAAGATATTTTGCACAAAAACTCCCTGGAGAAAAATACTGGATTTTATTCCGGTGTACCAGCCCGGTAAACCCATAGAGGAAGTGAAACGGGAACTGGGATTGGACAATGTCGTCAAACTCGCTTCAAACGAGAACGCAATGAGTCCGTCTCCAAAAGTCATAGAGGCGATAGCGGCGGAAGCAAAAAATGTCAACAGGTATCCGGACGGAGGTTGTTTTTACCTCAGGAAAGCATTAAGCAAAAAACTTTCGATCCTCGAGAACAACCTTATTTTCGGAAACGGGTCCGATGAGATCATCTCACTTGCTTTACGCGCGTTTGTTAAACCCGGATCTGAAGTTGTCATCGCGGACCCGACGTTCCTGATCTACCGCATAGCTTCCGTGATAGCAGGCGCGAAAGTGCGATTGGTGCCTTTGAAAGACTACAAATATGATCTTAACGGTATGCTTAAAGCCATTACAGGAAAAACCAAGATCGTTTTTATAGCTAATCCGGATAATCCTAACGGGACTTATGTAACAGACAAAGAGCTGAACGAGTTCATAGAAAAAGTTCCGAAAGACGTGCTGATTTTTCTGGACGAAGCCTATTACGAGTTCGCCACGGGCGGAGACTATCCGGAGACGCTAGGCCTTTTGCAGCGCGAGGACCGTAATGTAGTGATCACCAGGACTTTTTCAAAGGCATACGGCCTTGCCGGTCTTCGCGTAGGATATGGCATGGCAAGACAGGATATCACGGAAGCCCTTAATAAGGTGAGGGAGCCGTTCAATGTTAACTCGGTGGCACAGGCAGCGGCTATAGCGGCCCTTGATGATGATGAATACCGGGATGCGTCAGTGGCGCTGGTCCGCGAGGAAAAAGAGAAATTTTATAAGAGGTTCGACTCGCTTGACGTGAAATATGTGCCGAGCAAAACGAACTTTGTTCTTGTCGATACGGCTCGTGATTCAATGAAAATCTTCGATTATCTCTTGCGCAAAGGCGTAATAGTGCGCGAGATGTCTCTGTGGGAACTTAAAGGGCACATAAGGGTGAACATCGGAACGAGAGAGGAAAACGATGCGTTTTTCAAGGCCTTCGAAGAAGCCTTAAAGGAGATCAAATGATTATAGTACTTAAACCAAAAACCACAAAAGAACAGATAGACCATATCGTCGATAAAGTCGAAAAGCTCGGCCTAAGACCCTGGGTATCTGAAGGTGTTGAGAGGACTATAATCGGCGTAATCGGCGAGGAAGACGCCTTAAGGATAATGCCGCTGGAAGGGATCCCATGGGTCGAAAGAGTTATTCCTATCCTGAAACCCTACAAGCTGGCTTCGCTTGATTATAAGCCGGAACCTACCCAGATCGATCTTGGTAAGGGCGTGGTCGTGGGCGGTAAAAAAATAATCGTTATGGCCGGGCCATGTTCGGTAGAAAATAAGAAGATAACCCTGGAAATCGCCAAGTACGTCAAAGCAAACGGGGCAAGTGTTCTCAGGGGCGGCGCGTTTAAGCCCAGAACTTCTCCTTACAGTTTTCAAGGGCTCGGGGAAGAGGGGCTTAAGTATCTGGCCGAGGCCAGAGATAAAACGGGACTCCTCATTATAACGGAACTTATGGATGTAAGAAATCTTGAAATGGTCGTAAAGTGCACGGACGTCATACAGATAGGCGCGAGGAACATGCAGAATTATGATCTTTTAAAAGAGGTAGGAAAGACGAAAAAGCCGGTGCTTTTGAAAAGAGGAATGGCCAATACGATAGTGGAACTTTTGATGAGCGCTGAATATATCCTTGCGGGAGGCAATCCTAATGTTATTCTTTGCGAACGGGGCATACGCACGTTTGAAGAATTTACGCGTTTTACCTGCGACATAAACGCAGTCCCCGCGATAAAGAGCTTAAGTCACCTGCCTATAGTAGTCGATCCTTCTCACGCTACCGGCAGGTGGGGAATGGTCACTTCAATTTCGCTGGCGGCTATTGCGGCGGGTGCCGACGGACTTCTTATCGAAGTGCATCCAAACCCGGAAGAAGCGGTCTCTGATGGTAACCAGTCGCTGCTGCCGGAAAACTTCAAGAAGCTCATGGCGGCCGCGAAAAGAGTTACCGAAGCTGTAGACAGGACAATATGAAGTATAAGAAAATAGTGATTATAGGAACTGGCCTTATAGGCGGATCCATTGGCAAGGCCTTGCTTGAAAAAGGGTTAGCCGAGGAAGTAATAGGTGTATGCCGCAGGCAGTCTTCCCTTGACAGGGCGCTAAAAGAAAAAGCCGTATCGAGTGGATTTGTGAACAGTTATGAGGAAGCTTTGCCCGGCGCAGAAATCATCTTTATTGCTACTCCCGTGCATACAATAAAAGAGGTTTTTGAAAAAATGGCCGGGGCAGTTACCGCAGGTACCATCGTAACGGATGTAGGCAGCTCAAAGAAAGAAATAGTAGAATTTGCCCGGCGCTTCAAGGACAAATTTTCCTTTGTTGGAGGTCATCCTCTTGCCGGGTCCGAAAAGACCGGTGTAGAATCCTCAAACGCGGATCTTTTTGAGGATTCGGTGTGTATATTGACACCTACTGCCGAAACCCGCGGAGAAGATGTTAAGAAGCTGAAAGAACTTTGGGAAAGCATCGGTGCTACGGTCGGGATTATATCTCCTGAGAAACATGATGAGAATCTTGCGTTTTCAAGTCACCTGCCTCATGCTGTGGCGTACGCCCTGGCGGGCGCGCGCGATAAAGAGATCCCTAAAGAGATGTTTGCAACAGGCTTTAAGGACACGACACGGATCGCTTCTTCAGACGCTATGCTTTGGAGCGATATCTTCGTGAGCAACCGCGACAACGTTTTAAAAGCGATCGAACGTTTTAAAAAAGCGCTTTCCGAAATAGAAAGCGCTATTAAGGGAAACAAAGAAGAAGATCTTAAAAAGTTATTGGAAAATTACAAGGCATTGAGAGATGAGCTTTTTGAAAAAGGTTAACGCCATTGCCATAGACGGCCCTGCCGGAAGCGGAAAGAGCACCGTCAGCAGGCTTGTTGCTGAAAAGCTCGGGTACCTGTATATAGATACCGGCGCTATGTACCGGGCCCTTACCCTGCAGGCGATGAAAAAGAACATCGATCTCAGCAACGAAGAAGAGATCATAGAGCTTTCGAAGGAGCTTGACGTAAAACTGCAGCCGTCCGGGGACGAAAATAACACGATACGAGTCCTTTTAGACGGCGAGGACGTTAGCGAACAAATACGCAAGATGGAAGTGACGGTCAACATCAAACACGTTGCTAAAATAGGCCCCGTAAGAGAGAATCTGGTAAAGCTGCAGCGGAAGATGGTCAGCGACATGAACGGAGCCGTTATGGAGGGAAGAGACATAGGGACTGTGGTGCTTCATGACGCGAAATATAAGTTTTATCTTGATGCTTCCTTCGACGAGCGAATCGAAAGGCGTCTGGCGGAACTGCGCGCTAAAGGCCACCCCGTGTCACGCCAGGAAGTCACTGAAGATCTTAAGCAAAGGGACCACACGGACAAAACTCGCAAGCACGGCCCGCTGAAAAAAGCGGAAGACGCAGTCTTTATAGATACCACAGACCTTTCGATAGAGGAAGTCGTCAAAAAGATAATTGAGCATGTAAGCGAAAGATAAAAACGTGCTATGAGATCCAATTATGCTTTATTATATATCCAGAGCAATATTTACGATTTTGATGAAAGTTTTGATGAGGGTCCGCATTTACGGAGAAGAGAATCTCCCCAAGCCTCCTTTTATCATTACTTCTAATCATGCCAGCCTTATGGACCCGCCGCTGGTCGGTCTTGCCTGCAGGAAATATCCGGTAGATTTTATGGCTAAAAGAGAGCTTTTCGATATACCGATCATCGGATCATGGACCAGGCGGGTCCGTTGTATATCGACAGACCGCGGGAGGAACAGCATAAGAGGCATAAAGGAAGCCATCAGGCGTCTGAAGCGCGGACATGTGATCGGCGTATTCCCGGAAGGAACCCGGTCCGTTACCGGGGAGCTGCAGGAAGCGAAGCTTGGTACCGGGTTTTTGATAATCAAAGCGGGCGTTCCTGTAGTTCCTGTTTACGTTTATGGATCCGCAGAAGGATTTCCCAAGGGCAAAGGGCTTAAATTGGGCACCCGTATCGGCGCTATTATAGGCAGGCCGATATTGCCTGATGATTTTTCAATTAAAGCGGGCTTTGGAAAGAAGGATTATGAAGCGGTTTCTAATATGGTCATGAACCGTATCGCCGAGCTGAAAACTATTGCATCTTTTAACAAAAAAGGGTAAAATATGACTTCGAAAATCTACTTAAAAGGAGATGGTAATTTGATGGTAACTGATGAAGAAAGAAAAGAAACTGACAGCGAGCTGTCAAGATTGTACGAGGAGAGCATAAGCGATTTCCGGGAAGGTCAGATCGTAAAAGGAAAGATCGTGCAGATAGGAGAAAAGGATATCCTGGTCGATATCGGCTATAAATCGGAAGGCATCGTCTACAAGTCGGAGATACCCAATGCCTCGGCTTTAAAGGTAGGGGACGAGATAGACGTAATGTTGGAGTCCAAGGAAAACGATGCGGGCATGGTCGTCCTGTCCCACGAAAAAGCCAAAAAACACAGGGGCTGGCAGAACATACTGGATAATTGCAAGGAAGGCGATGCAATAGAAGGTATGGTTTCCAGGAAGGTGAGAGGCGGCTTCATGGTCGATGTCGGAATAGAGGCCTTTTTGCCGGCGAGTTTATCGATGATGCAGGAATTCGGCGGAGCCGATAATATCGTCGGGCAGAAGCTGGAGTTCAAGATCGTCAAGATAAATATCCCGCGCAAAAATATAGTCTTGTCCCGCAAGGAAATAGTTGAACAGAAACGCCAGGGAGAGAAGCAGGCCCTGATGGAGAATCTGAACAGCGGCGACATCGTCAAGGGCATCGTAAAGAACATCACGGATTTTGGCGCTTTTATAGACATCGGCGGTGGAGTTACGGGACTTTTGCACATAACCGACATGAGCTGGGGTCGGGTTTCCCACCCGGGCGAGATCGTATCCGTCGGGGACGCGCTGGATGTAAAGATCCTGGACTTTGATAAGAACAAGATGAAAGTTTCGCTGGGGCTAAAGCAAAAGAGCGAGAACCCCTGGGAAAAAGTCATCGAAAAGTACCCGGAAGGTGCTGTAATTTCCGGCAAGGTCGTGAACATCATGCCTTATGGGATCTTTGTCGAGCTGGAACAGGGGATCGAAGGCCTTATTCACATTTCGGAATTCTCCTGGTCAAAGAAGTACAATCATCCCAGTGAAAGGTTTTCCGTTGGCGATGCGGTTGAAGCCATGGTGCTCAAAGTCGATAAGGACAGTCAGAAGCTGTCTTTAGGGATAAAGCAGCTTGAGGAAGATCCCTGGAGCGGCGTTGAAGAGCGTTTTAAGGTAGGAGACCGCATAAAAGGAACGATAAACGCCATAACCGATTACGGGGCGTTCATCGAACTTGAAAAAGGAGTGGAAGGCCTTGTTCACGTTTCCGATCTTTCCTGGACGAAGAGGATCACTCACCCCAAGGAGGTCCTTAATAAGGGCGAAGAGATGGAGGCCATAATACTCAACGTTGACGAACAGAATAAAAGGATAGCCCTTGGCGTCAAGCAGCTTACGCCCGATCCGTGGGACGAGATCGCGAAAAGATACGAAGTTGGAACGGTGTGCGAGGGGACGGTCACCAATACCACCAATTTCGGGATATTTGTCGAACTCGAGAAAGACCTCGAAGGCCTTCTTCATATCTCTGAGATCGGCCTCGAACCTTCACAAAGGATCGAGAACATATATAAAGTAAACGATAAGATCAAAGTGAAGGTTATTCACATCGACGGGATACAGAAAAAGATCGCCCTGACTCGCAAAGGGTTAGAGGGAGAAGGTGAGACACCACCCACCGAGGAAGAAAACAAAGAATAAAGAGTAGTACTGAAGATAAAAAAAGTAGCCGAGGTTTAAGCCTCGGCTATTTTTTTTATTTACAATTAAAGTTAATGCAATAAAAGTTACTGTAGGGGGAGGTTGAAGATGAAAGTGCTGCACATGTGTCTAGGCGCGATGATAGGTCTCATGCTGCTGGGAGGAGCCGCTTTTGTGTGGAATGCATGCGGCAATCTCAGCGAACTTGGCCTCGGACTGATAGTGACGACATTGGTGGTATTGGGGTGCCCGTCATAGCACATTTGTTGACGTTGACACCCTAAATTGCATGTGCTACAATGTCCGCACTATGAGACCAGTCGATGAACAGCTTAAAATCATAAAAAGGGGAACAGAGGAAATAATAAGCATCCCCGAGCTCAAGGGAAAACTCTCCCGCAAAAAACCTCTCATAATCAAAGCCGGTTTTGATCCTTCGGCGCCCGATATTCATCTTGGCCATACGGTCATCTTGCGTAAAATGAAGCACTTCCAGGACTTGGGCCACAAGATCTATTTTCTGATAGGAGACTTCACGGGCCGCATAGGAGATCCCTCCGGGCGGTCCAAAACCAGAAAGCAGCTCACTGAAGAAGAAATAAAGGAGAACGCCAGGACATATAAAAAGCAGATTTTTAAGATCCTCAACAAGACAAAAACCGAGGTTATTTTTAACTCACGCTGGTGTTCCAAGCTGGGAACAGAAGGAATATTCGACCTCGCCTCGAGATACACTGTGGCCCGTATGCTGGAACGTGATGATTTTTTTAATCGCTACAAAGCGGGCGAACCCATAAGTATACTGGAGTTTTTGTATCCACTTATTCAGGGATATGATTCTGTCTTCATGAAAGCCGATGTCGAGCTGGGAGGAACCGACCAGAAATTCAACCTTCTTGTAGCGAGGGACCTGCAAAGAAGCTGCGGGCAGGAGCCCCAGGCGATCATTACCTTGCCTATACTGGAAGGGCTTGACGGCATCGAGAAGATGTCGAAAACGCTTAATAATTATGTTGGTATAGACGAGGCGCCGGAAGAGATGTTCGGAAAGATAATGTCTATCTCCGACGAGCTTATGTGGAGGTATTACGAGCTCCTGACCGATAAGAATTGCAAGGCTTTGCGGAGGGATATTGAAGAGGGAAAGGCCCATCCGAAGGAGGTTAAAGCGGAACTGGCGAAAAGCATCATCACGGATTACCACGGCGCCGCAGCCGCGGAGAAGGCAAGGATGGCCTTTGAGAGAGTCTTTGCGAAAAAGAAACTTCCGAAAGATATCAAGGCATTCCAGATAGACCGCGCCAAGATCAAGCTGGCGGACCTGATAAAAGAAATCGGATTTGCGCCTTCCGGCAGCGAGGCGAGACGCCTCGTTAAGCAGAATGCGGTTTCCCTGGACGGGAAAAAAGCCACAGATGCAGACGCTGTTATCTCACTGGGCAAAAAGGGCATCATCCTAAAGGTCGGTAAACGTCGGTTTGGCAGGGTCTTCAAGGCATAATTTTTTAAATAAATAGCTTGACATTCTTACCTTTTCATGTAAAATGTCACTTACGCCTCACGGGGCAGACTTCTTTGAAAAGCTCGCGGCGGGTTGACACCCCCAAAATCATCTGCTATACTATAATTAGATAAGGTTAATAGCGGCAGAGGTTTGTGCCAATAGTTTTTTTTGAAATGTTGCAAAAAGCATCATTTTAGAGGTGTTTTTTGTCTCTATATATTGTTCTTTGTCATTAAATAACCGAAAGTGTATGGGTCAACTTTTAAACTGGAGAGTTTGATCCTGGCTCAGAACGAACGCTGGCGGCGTGGATTAGGCATGCAAGTCGTACGAGACTCCTTGAACAGAGGCTTCGGCCAAAGGGATAGGATGTTCTAGTGGCAAACGGGTGAGTAATACATGGGCAATCTGCCTTCAAGCCTCGGATAACTCCGCGAAAGTGGAGCTAATACGTGATGTAGTCCTTGGTACAACAAGTACCTTGGATTAAAGGTAGGGACCTTAAAGGCCTACTGCTTGAAGATGAGCCCATGTCCTATCAGCTTGTTGGTGAGGTAACGGCTCACCAAGGCATTTGACGGGTAGCTGG
>JBHIBX010000007.1:0-14023 GCA_046759285.1 Candidatus Omnitrophota bacterium | reverse complement strand
GGGACCTGGTGCGCCTGATGCGCAGCGAATTGCCGTACCGCGGCCTCAGGGTATATATAGGCAGCGAGAACAGGTTCGACAGTTTTCGTGACTGCAGCGTCATTACTTCCGGTTATGAGCTTCACGGAAGGACGGTGGGCAGATTCGGCGTTATCGGCCCGAGAAGGATGAACTATGACAGCGCTTTGAAGACGCTCGGGTGTCTTTCTGACCTCATTAACGATAAGCTGGAAGAGATAAACGGTTAAAGGCGGATCGGATGGAAAAGAAAAAGAAGGGAATCGCGGTACCCAAAAAAGATTACGAAGAACTTAAGAAAAAAGCCGAAGAACGTGACGAGTATTATAACAAATGGCTGAAGGTCCATGCCGAGTACGATAACACGCGCAAGCGCATGGAAAAGGAAAAACTGAATCATTTTAAGTTCGCTAATGAGGACCTCATTTCACAGCTGTTTCCTATAGTGGATAATTTCGACATGGCGCTTGCCGCGATGGAAAAGGCCAAGGACAAAGAAGCTGTCATGGTCGGGATCAAACTGGTTCAGAAAGAATTTCACAGGATACTCGACGAAAACGGCGTCGAGAAGATCAAGACCGTGGGGGAACACTTCGATCCTCACGTTCATGAAGCTGTTTCGACTGTCGAGACGGAAGAACATCCTGACGGGATTATTTTGGAAGAAGTTAGAGCGGGGTATTTGCTGAATAAAAGGCTTTTACGGCCCGCTCAGGTGAGAGTTGCAAAGAATACAGAAGACAGGAGGGTGTGATGGGAAAGGTAATTGGTATCGATTTGGGGACGACCAATTCTTGTGTTGCGATCATGGAAGCCAAAGAACCAAAAGTTCTGGAAAACTCGGAAGGTTCAAGAACAACGCCGAGCGTTGTAGCTTTTACAAAAGCCGGGGAAAAACTTGTCGGACAGCCGGCGAAACGCCAGGCAGTTACTAATTCCGACAATACTATTTTCAGCATAAAGCGTTTCATGGGGAGGAAGCATTCGGAAGTGGCGGAAGAGGAAAAGCTTGTTCCTTTTAAAGTGGGCGAGGACGACAAGGGAAATGTTACCGTATTTGCCCAGGATAAGAAGTATACTCCCCCGGAGATTTCTGCCATGGTCCTCCAGAAAATGAAACAGACGGCTGAAGATTATCTCGGCGAAAAAGTAACCCAAGCTGTTATTACTGTTCCTGCCAATTTTAACGATTCACAAAGACAGGCTACAAAAGATGCCGGTGAGATCGCAGGACTCGAGGTTCTTAGAATCATCAACGAGCCAACGGCGGCAAGTCTGGCATACGGTCTCGGAAAAGGCAAGGAAGAGAAGAAAATTGCAGTTTTCGATCTAGGAGGGGGAACTTTTGATATTTCTATACTTGAAGTTGGAGAAGGTGCGTTCGAAGTCAAGGCTACTAAGGGTGACATGCACCTTGGCGGAGACAATCTTGACCAGAAGGTCATCGACTGGATGGCGGAAGAGTTCAAAAAGGAACAGGGCATAGACCTAAGGCAGGACAAAATGGCCCTTCAGAGGCTAAAGGAAGCCGCTGAAAAAGCCAAATGCGAGTTATCGTCGAATATAGAAACGGAAATTAACCTTCCGTTTATCACGGCAGACGCATCCGGTCCAAAACACCTGATGATAAAACTTACCCGCTCAAAACTTGAACAGCTTGTAGATGACCTTATCGAAAGGACTAAACAGCCCTGCTATGATGCACTCAAGGATTCAGGCTATTCAGCTGATAATATCGACGAAGTCATCCTTGTTGGCGGCCAAACACGCATGCCAAAGGTGCAAGAAATAGTGAAGGATATCTTCAAGAGGGAACCGCATAAGGGAGTGAACCCGGATGAGGTTGTTGCGGTTGGTGCTGCTATACAGGGGGCATCAATGACCGGTCATGAAGGATTATCTGATATTGTCCTTCTTGACGTCACGCCGCTTTCACTCGGCATTGAAACCCTGGGCAGCGTGATGACAAGGCTTATCGAGCGCAATACGACGATACCGACTAAGAAAAGCCAGATCTTTTCAACGGCAGCGGATAACCAGACCGCTGTTTCCATTCACGTTCTTCAGGGCGAGAGGGAAATGGCCACAGACAACCGCACGCTCGGCCGGTTCGATCTTATAGGGATCCCGCCGGCGCCCAGAGGTATTCCCCAGATCGAAGTTACGTTTGACATAGACGCCAACGGTATCGTTCACGTATCGGCCAAGGATAAGGCGACGAGCAAGGAACAGTCGATCCGCATCGAGTCTTCCAGCGGGCTATCCAAGGAAGAGATAGAAAAGATGAAACAGGACGCGAAAGCCCACGAAGAGGAAGATAAAAAGAAAAAAGAACTTATCGAAAGCCGTAACCAACTAGATACCTTGATATACGCGACAGAGAAGGCGCTGAAGGATTATGGCGACAAAGTCTCGGATGACGAGAAGAAAAAGATCAACGAGGCCGCAGAAAAGGCAAAAAAGGCTCTTGAATCCGAAAACGTAGATGAGATCAAAAAAGCCCAGGAAGAACTGCAAAAAGCCAGCTATAAGTTGTCGGAGGAGATGTACAAACAGGCCCAGGCGCAGCAGCAGGCAGGTGGGGCGCAGCCGGGCGGAGAGCAGGCTGGAGGCACTGAAAAAGGCGAAAAGAAAAAGGGCGAAGACGTAGTCGACGCGGATTATAAGGTCGACGAAGATAAAGACAAGGAAAAGAAGTAACAAGTATGGCAGATTATTACGAGATACTCGGGGTAAGCAGAAATGCCTCCGCCGAAGAGATAAAAAAAGCGTACCGTAAACTCGCGGTGAAATATCATCCCGATAAAAACCCCGAGAACAAGGAAGCCGAGGAAAAGTTCAAGGAAATATCGCATGCTTACGAGATCCTGAGCGACCCGGCCAAGAAAAGCCAGTACGATCAGTTCGGCGAAGCCGCCTTTCAGTATGGCACCGGGGCCAGGGGATTCGGTTTTCATGATCCGTTTGACATATTCGCGGAAGTTTTCGGCGGCAGTTTCGGGGATATCTTCGAGGATTTTTTCGGATTTGGCACCAGGAAGCGCGGGGGCCCCAGAAAAGGGCGGAGTCTCGAGTACACGTTAAAGATCGATTTTGTCGAAGCCGCTAAAGGCACACCGAAAAAGATAAAAGTGCGCAAGCTCCAGACATGTTCTGATTGCAGCGGGACGGGAGCGAAGAGCGGCACCGAAAAGATTACCTGCTCACAGTGCGGCGGCAGGGGGCAAATAAGCCAATCCAGCGGGTTTTTCAGCATTTCCCGCACGTGCGATGCGTGCCGGGGAACCGGCGAAGTGATAAAAGAGCCTTGCCCTGCGTGCAACGGGTCAGGAAGAGTTGAGACTGTTAAGAGTATCAGCGTGGACGTGCCGCCCGGCGTAGATACGGGGACACGGCTTCGTCTTTTAGGAGAAGGAGAGGCCGGGACACGTGGTGGGCCTTCCGGGGATCTTTACGTTGATATTACCGTCAAAGAGCACGATTTTTTTACCAGACGCGGATATGATCTCCTTTACCTTTTTCCGGTGTCATATGCGCAGCTTGTTTTTGGCGACGATATTGAAGTTCCCGGGATAGAAGAAAATGTTCCCCTGTCGATCCCTGCGGGCACTCAAAGCGGTCATGTATTTCGTTTAAAAGGAAAAGGGATCAGGCGCTTAGACGGCCGCGGCAAGGGGGACCAGCTGGTGAAGGTTCAGGTAGAGATCCCTAAGGGGCTGAATGCGCACCAGAAAAAATTATTAAGGGAGTTTGAAGCAAGCCTGGGCAAGAAAGCGAAGGGCAAGGAAAGCCTCACTGATAAAGTGAAGCGTATGTTTAAATAGGAGACAAGAGATGCCGACATATGAATACAAGTGTGAAGCCTGCGGGCATGATTTTGAATTATTTCAAAGCATGACAGATAAGCCGCTCAAGGAGTGTCCCGAATGCAGCGGGAAGGTAAGACGCCTGATCGGAGCGGGTTCGGGAATTATTTTAAAAGGCAGCGGTTTCTACCAGACCGATTATAAGAACTCCTGTCCAAAAAGCGAGAATAAATCCACAAACGATAAAAAGCCCTCGGAATGCTCCAGCTGTCCGCATAATAAGAAATAATATTATATTGATATTAATAAGGGGATATGGTATTTTAATGGAACCGGTTCAGTCGAGGTAATTTTATGGAAGGATATGATATGGCGGAACTAAAACCGTTCCGAGGTCTGATTTACAGTGCCAGCAAGATAGGCGGAGATTATTCGGGAGTCGTAGCCCCTCCTTACGATGTCATTCCGGAAAATATGCGCGATGAATTATATGGGAAGAACAAGTACAACGTCATAAGGCTTATACTGGGCAAAGCTCTTGAAAATGATAACGAAGAATATAATAAGTATACGCGAGCGAAGAATTTTCTAGCAGAATGGCAGGATCAAGACGTGCTCGTAAGAGACGAAGCCGCTTCCTTTTACGTGTACGAGCAGGAATACGAATACGGTGGGCAGACTTACCGCAGGATCGGTTTTCTGGGCCTGATGAAGATCGAAGAGCCAGGCGAAAAGTCCGTGATCCCTCATGAATACACGCTTGCCAAACCCAAAGAAGACAGGATGAACCTGATCAAGCAGGTAAAAGCGAACCTTAGCCCTATATTCGTGCTTTACGAGGATACTGGCGGGACCATAACGGATATACTGACAAAGACGACATCATCGGCTTCCCCTGAAATAGACGTAAAATTGGGAGACGGAAAACATAAGCTATGGCGTCTCTGCGATAAAGATTCCGTGGATAAAATCGTTTCCCTGATGAAGGGAAAAAAAGTATACATAGCCGATGGCCATCACAGGTACGAAGTAGCTATGGCCTACCGCAACGCGCGAAGGGAAGACGGAAAATACGACGGGAGTGCCGACTACATCCTGATGTATTTTACCGATATGATAGACGCCAAACCCCACAATAATCTCACTGTTGCTGCCACCCACAGGGCGATAAAGGTTATGCCGGTTGCCGATGAGGAACTCGCAGAAAAAATAGCCGAGTATTTTGATGTCACGGAATGCAAAAGCCTTTCGGAACTCATGGAAGGCCTTGGGGAAGGAAAAACAGGGGAGCACGCTTTCGGGTATTTCGGAGGGAATAAATATTTTTTAATAAAGTTGAGGAAAAAAAATGATCTCTCAAAGCTCATCCCGGAAGAAAAATCCATGGAGTGGAAGCGGCTGGACGTCAGTATCTTGCATTCGGGTATTTTCAAGAATCTCCTGAAAGTCAAGGAGAGCGAGGGCAACATCACTTATGTTAAAAACTCCAGCGAGGCCGAAGAGCTTGTCAAAAACGGAAGTCATACGGCCGCGTTTTTCCTCAACCCGACGCGGGTGGAACAGATAAAGGCCGTGGCTGAAGAAGGAGACATGATGCCTCAGAAGTCCACGTACTTTTATCCGAAGCTTTTATCAGGACTGGTAATAAACAAATTTGATTAAATTTTAGGTTATAGGTTGGTAGTTATGGGATTTTTTTCAAGAAAACCGAAGAAGTTTAACGGTGGGAAGAAAAAGGAGATCCCCGGCGGGATGTGGACCAAGTGTCCGGAATGTGGGGAACTGCTTTATAAAAAGAGATTAAAGGAGAGCCTTCAAGTCTGCCATAAATGTGATTATCATTTTCGTGTCGGCGCTTACGAACGCATAGAAATGCTGCTGGACCCCGAAAGCTTTGTTGAAAAACACAGAGACATGCAAAGCAAGGATCCCCTGAAGTTCAAAGGACCGAGTGATTACCCCAGCAAGATAAGGAGAGACCAGAAAACAACCGGATTAAAAGAAGCTGCCGTAGTGGGGGAAGGGACCATGAACGGAAGGCGGGTCGCTTTTGGAGTTACAGATTCCCGGTTTATCATGGGATCGATGGGTTCGGTAGTAGGCGAAAAGATCACGCGTCTTATCGAGTTTGCCGATGAGGAAAAGCTCCCCCTAATAATCGTTTCAGGTTCGGGGGGAGGGGCCAGGATGTATGAAGGGATGCTGTCGCTTATGCAGATGGCCAAGACGAGTTCCGCCCTGGAAAGGCTTAACAAAAATGGAGGCCTTTTTATTTCCGTTTTGACCAATCCTACCATGGCGGGGGTCATGGCAAGTTTTGCTTCGCTTGGCGATGTCATCATTGCCGAGCCAAAGGCGCTCATAGGGTTTACCGGTCCGAGAGTTATCCAGCAGACAATAAATAAAGAACTGCCCCCAGGTTTTCAGAGTTCGGAGTTTTTACTCGAACACGGCCTGATCGATATGATAGTCCACAGGAACGAGTTGAAGGACGCATTGACAAAACTATTGGATTATCTTAGAAAAGGACAAATGACGAAATTCTAATGACAAGATTTTGTTGTTTGTACTTTGACATTTGACATTTATAAAGTTATATAGTATATAAATATACGGTTTTAAACGATATAAAGGTGGGGAAATGGCCCAAGTCAGTTTAAGAAATGTCACTAAGATTTTCCCCGGTGGCGTTATCGCTGTCAATAACGCGAATTTCGGCGTAGAGAACAAGGAATTTGTTGTTCTGGTCGGACCTTCCGGATGCGGAAAATCAACGACCTTGAGAGTGATAGCCGGACTGGAGACCGTTACGGAAGGGGAGGTCTTTATTGGCAACAGAAAGGTAAACACCGTACCCCCCAAAGACCGGGATATAGCCATGGTTTTTCAGAATTACGCTCTTTATCCCCACATGACGGTATACGAGAATATGGCGTTCGGCCTCAAGCTGAAGAAATACCCCAAAGACGAAATAGATTCGAGAGTAAAGGAAGCTGCCGGGATACTCGGACTTGAAAAACTGCTGGACAGAAAACCCAGGGAACTTTCGAGCGGGCAGTGCCAGCGTGTCGCAGTAGGCAGGTCTATTGTAAGAAAACCGATGGTATTTCTTTTTGATGAGCCTTTGAGTAATCTGGACGCTAAATTAAGAGTACAGATGAGAACCGAACTGCATCGTTTGCATATAAGGCTTCAGTCAACAATGATCTACGTAACGCATGATCAGACAGAAGCTATGACGCTGGGGGACAGGATAGTAGTTATGAAAGACGGGGACATACAGCAGATAGACACCCCGACCAACGTGTATAATATGCCGGCCAACAAGTTCGTGGCCGGATTTATAGGAGCTCCTCCGATGAACTTTCTTGAGGGTAAAATCATAAAAAGGGAAAGAAGACTTTATTTTGATGAGGGCAATTTTCGTGTAAGAATAGTTGAAGGCACGTATGGGCCACTATTAGATTACGTCGATAAAAAAGTCATAATGGGCGTAAGGGGCGAGGATATTCACGACAAACTGTTTGTTTCGGAAGCGCCGCCAGAGAACATAGTAACGATGACATGCGAGGTGGTCGAGCACCTTGGTTCAGAAGTGTACATACACCTGAACACCGGCAAGCACATCCTGGTCGCCAAAGTAGCGGGCGATGCCAATCCCCAGATAAACCAGGACATGGATGTTGTTTTGGATATGAGCAAGATCCACTTTTTTGATAAAGCAACCGAAAAAACGATCATCTAGGAGACAAACCACCAACATTATTTTTGGTTTTTTCATGACTCCTTTTTTTAAAAAAAATCTCCTTATTCCTGCCTCAATTGTCGTCCTCACGGGACTTTTGTGCAGTCTCATTTATTTTATTCCCATTCTCCAGAACTCGGTCCAGCATCTAGAATTCATGGCTATCAGCCTGATGATAGTAATGAGCCTGACCGTTATGCTTTTCTGGGTTACACTGGGCGCGTTCGGGGGTCTTGCTTCATTTCTCGTGATAATGATGTTCATTTACAGGCCCTTGACCGACCTCAACCCTTACTATTACAGCGTTTTGATCCTGGCATTTTTCCTGAGCAGCTTCATCGGCCATAACATCTTCAGGAAGATCAACACCTCGAACCAGGAATACACCGTTACCATGGAAAAAGTCCAGGAGGACACGAACCTTATCCGAAACCACCTGAAAAACAGGACGGCGGAAATATCGGCCATGGAATACAAAGTCAGAGGCCTTCTTGATATTAAAGGTATCGCGGATGAGCTAAGTTTAGCTCTTTCGACAGAAGAGGTCGTCAAGATTTTAACGGAGAGGGCTTTTGAAATATTCAAGGGAGACTGCAGGGTTTCGCTGTATTTGGTCAACTGGGAAGCCAATGAGCTAAGTTTGGCCCATACCGCAAAAGACAAGGATCGCCGCTCGATTGTTATGAAAAAGGGCGACATTTTCGACAGATGGGTCGTAAAAAACATGAAAGGCCTGATCATAAAAGATATAAGGAAGGATTTCAGGTTTTCGATCGACGAAGAAGAAGAGAAGCACGACTTTACTTCCCTGATCAGTAAACCCATGGTCAGCGAAGGCAAGGTCCTCGGAATACTGCGCGTAGACAGCCCCGAGGAATCCACTTTCAGCCAGCATGAATTGAGAATACTTGACATTATCGGGGAAATGGGAGCCGTTGCCCTGGAGAACTCTAAGCTATACAGGCAGACTGAAGAATTGGCCATAAAGGACAGCCTGACAGGGCTTTTCGTACATCGTTATTTTATGGAACGCCTTGAGGAGGAGATCAAAAGAGCGCTGCATAGCGAAAGCTCTTTTGCTATTCTCATGATGGACATCGATAATTTCAAGGATTTCAACGACGAACATGGCCACATTGCCGGAGATGCCATCCTTAAAAAAATAGCCAGGATACTGAACTCAAAAGCATCTGCGGGAGATATTGTAGGGCGGTATGGCGGAGAGGAATTCGCTTTCGTGGGGCTCAATTGCACAAAGAAAGAAGCTGTCAAACTGGCGGAAGATATCAGGAACGAGATCAAAAACACTCCCATAACCATACGCAGAAAGAAGATGTCAGTCACTATTTCGATAGGCGTGGCGATGTTCCCCGAGGATTCTAAACTTTTGAAAGACCTTATCTGGGAAGCCGATAGGCGCCTGTACCAGGCAAAAGCGAAAGGAAAAGACGCGGTATGTTCAAACTAAGACCGGTCATGATGTTTGTCGCAAATATCCTACTGATGGCTCTGAGTTGGGTATTTTACAAGTTTCCACATGGCGATGAGTATCTCGTTCTTTTCGTGATACCCCTGATCTTCATACTTTCTCCTTATGTGCTCACGCTGCGCCTTACGGGCGTTTTACTTTTTTTAAACCTGATATTCTTCTCTTTCTACTCTTTTATTGGAGCTTTGAATGTCGTTGACGTAGTCGTGCTGATGTCGCTTCTGGCTGTAAGTATGGGGATCAGCTATCTGGTTAAACTCCTGTTAGTTGACTTTCGGGATTACCACAGGGTGAACCTGTCAAAGGTGCAGCAGGAATATAACAATCTTATCGATAAACTGGAGAATGTCGAACGGAAAGGGAGGGGGACAGAAAAAGAACTCACGCGCATCTCACGCCTGTATGAAGTGACCAAACAGCTGGCGCCGGTATTGAAATTCGAAGGCTTCTTTGACGCTCTTTTTGCCTTTCTTGAGGATAATTTCCGACTCAAGGTGGTCCATCTTTTGATGCTCAATGGCGACAAACTTTCGCAAGGGGTATCAAAAAGCGTCGGCGGCGAAAATTATTATGAAGAAAAGGAAAAAATTCTGGATTATAAAGCCGTGACGAAGCATCTTGAAAAGGAGGAGTTTAAGCCGCTCTTTACTGAACGACAGAAAGCCGCCAAGCTGTTCAAGTCGATGAACATTCGCGCTGACACCTTTTTGGCCTACCCCTTGTTTGTGGAAGACAAGGTATCAGCCATACTGGCCATAGAGGGGGCTTCAAAATCAAGCTTTGACAGGTTCCGCATACTAGTTCCGCAGGTCACGCTGGAACTCAGAAAAGTGGAACTTTACGAACAGGTCCAGAAGCTTTCGATCATTGACGGTCTTACCGAAGTCTATTTGCGCCGTTATCTGATGAGCAGGATGGAGGAAGAAGTTGACCGCGTCCGCCGCCTCGGGCTCACTTTCTCGATAGGGATGGTCGATATAGATTACTTCAAGGAATGTAACGACAAGTACGGCCACCTGGTAGGAGATGCCGCTCTTAAACAAATATCGCAAAGGCTGAAAAAATCTGTGAGAGAAGTCGATATGATAGCCAGATACGGCGGCGAAGAATTCTGTATAGTTCTCCCGGAAACATCAAAGAAGGCCGCTATGACCGTTTCGGAACGTTTGCGAAAGTCAGTAGAGTCAAAGGAGATAACCGCTTTTGACGAAAAGATGAGGATGACGGTAAGCGTCGGGATCTCAACATACCCCGAAGACGGGGAAGACACGGAAACTTTGATCGACAAAGCCGATACCGCTCTTTATAAGGCAAAGAGGGGCGGAAGGAATATGGTTTATGCTGCGTGATTTGAAGATCAGAATATTACTGGTATTTGTGATTACATTCTGCCTGGCGACTCTTTCTTTCGCCCAGGATGAAGACCTGCTTAAGCTCAAGCCCGGTCAGCCCATTATAGTTAACGGGGATAAGGTAGAATATTTCGAAGAGGATAACCGTATCGTCGCCGAAGGGAACGTGTCTATTACCTACGGTGATATCAAGCTGACCTGCGACAAGATAGAAGTGAATACCAAGACCCAGCAGGCCCTTTGCCAGGGCAATGTCCGCATCGACCAGCCGGAAGGCTTTTTGACCGGAGACCGCATAAGGTACAATTTTGCAAAGAGAGAAGGCGAGATCATAGGAGGCGAGGTAAAGGCGTATCCGTGGTTCGGGCGCGCGGAAGAAACAGGTAAAGTCGCAAAGAATGAATATCTTCTCCGGGAAGGATATGTGACAACCTGCGATCTCGACGAGCCGCATTACCGTATAACCGCGAAAGAGATAAGAGTCTTTCCGGACGATAAAGTTATCGCTAAAAACGTGGTTATCTATATAGATAAAGTCCCGGTTCTGTGGTTTCCCTACTATTATCATCCGATTATTCAGAGCCGCGCCAAAGTTCAGTTCATACCGGGCTGGAACTCGGATTGGGGATACTTTCTGCTTTCGGCGTGGAGATTCTACGTAAAAGGAAATACCAAAGTAGATGTCCTTCTTGATTACCGGCATAAAAAGGGTTTTGCGGAGGGCGCCGACTTTTATTATTTCTGCGACGATCTTGGCCTAAAGGGATGGGGAGAAGGCCTTTTCCGCATGTATTATATCCAGCAAAACGAAGCCGGGACCGTTGATCCAACGGCTTTTCGCGACGAAAATGATGCTCCTGAGCCGCGCAACCGGTTACAGTGGAAGCACAGGATAGACTTTGATCCTGAAACGGTTGGGATGCTTGAATTCAATAAATTGAGTGATGAATTTGTGCTCAAAGATTATTTTTATAACGAATTCGAGGAGGCCGGTCAGATCCCCAGGAATTTCGCCTCCATTATATCTTCCAAACCCAATTATATTACAGAGATCAGTACTGAAAGGAAGTTCAATGATTTTACGACGGTAGCACAGACGATACCGAAACTGAAAATGGATATCCCGGATCAGAGGCTGTGGGAGACCACTATTTATTATGGCGGGAAACATTCCTTTAATGTGTTTGATAAGCAGTATGCCTTTGAGAAGCACCCGCCGGAGAAAGTCAAAAGATTCGATACTTTTCATAAGCTTTCCTATGTCGCCAAGGCAGGCCCGGTCAACCTGACGCCCTTCGGGACCTTCCGGGAGACCTTGTACAGCAGGAATAAGTGGGAAGGGGACGTGATCTCGAGGGAGACTATAGGTGGGGGGCTTGACATGTCCACCCGTTTCCATCGCATATATGATATCGAAACAGACGCGGCAGGGCTTGATATTCATAAGATAAGACATTTGATCGTTCCTTCTGCGAAGTATTTTACTACCCATCAGCCGACAGTTGATAAAGATAGTCTTTTTCAGATGGACGAAATAGATTCTCTTGAGAAAGAGAACGGGGTAACGCTTTCTCTGGAGAACAAACTACAGACCAAACGCGGCAGCGAAGGTAAGGAAAAACCGGTCGATCTTGTAAGGTTTATCGTAAGTACCGATTATCTGTTCCGCATGGAGAAGGATAAATTCAAGTTTAAAAAAGAAGGAAAGTTTGAAAATCTTGCGTTTGATCTGGAATTAAGACCGTATGAATGGTTTTTTGTCGACAGCCAGTTGGAGATAGAGCGCAAAAACCAAAGCGTGAAAAAAGGCTACATAGAAGCTTCGGTAGAGCCCTTTAAGGGTCTCAGACTGGATGCGGGTTATCGCTATGAAAAACTGACCCCAAGGCCCCGGAACCAATTTACCTTTGACCTGAATTATACCCTCAACCCGAAGTGGAAAGTAGGCTGGTACGAGAGACTTAACCTGGAGCGCGGAATTATTGAAGAGCAGCAGATATCTGTTACGAGAGACCTCCATTGTTGGGAACTTGAGTTTGTTTATGACGTGGATGGAAGTAATTTTATCAAAGATGACTTTACAATATGGCTCGCCTTTAAGATAAAGGCTTTTCCGGACCTCCAGCTCGGTTTGAGCAGATCATTCAAGACACGTCCCCCCGGTTCGATTCGAGACTAATTCCCAATGAAACGATGTTTGAGTTATTCCTCAGTGCCAATTGTGTTGCGGACGGGGAAACGATGTGCTATAATTTCTGCTTATATGGCGTAAGCAATATATAATAGTAAAATTTCAATATAAGGAGATTTGGGATGAAATTAGCGATTGTGGGAACAGGATATGTCGGTCTTGTCACCGGAACATGTTTTGCTGAACTGGGAAACGACGTTATCTGCGCGGATAATGACGGAAAAAAGATCGCCGTACTTAATGAGGGCGGGATACCTATATACGAACCGGGATTGGAAGAGCTTGTCAAAAAGAACCAGAAACAAAACCGTTTAAATTTCACCACTGATATAGAAGAAGCGGTCAACGCTTCGGAAGTGATTTTTATCTGCGTGGGCACGCCTCCAAGGGACGATGGAAGTGCCGACCTTATAGGGATAGAGAATGTTTCCCGTGTGGTAGCAGGGTGCCTTAATTCATATAAACTTATCGTGGAAAAAAGCACTGTTCCTGTTGAAACCGGCATGTGGGTCAAGAGGACAGTTGATATGTTTAAAAAAGAAGGCACGGACTTTGATGTGGCATCAAACCCTGAATTTTTGCGTGAGGGGTCGGCGATCGAAGACTTCATGGAACCGGACAGGGTGGTCATAGGCGTCGAATCGGAAAAGGCAGAAGAGATATTGCGCGAACTTTACAAACCTCTCGATACGGAGATCGTGGTGACAAATATTAAAGGTGCCGAGATAATAAAGCACGCTTCAAATTCATTCCTGGCAACAAAGATATCCTTCATCAATGCCTTAAGCAATATTTGTGAGAAAGTCGGGGCCAATGTCGATGAAGTGGCTGAGGGGATAGGGCTGGACCACCGCATTAATACGCATTTCTTAAAGGCGGGCATCGGTTTTGGGGGTTCATGTTTCCCCAAAGACCTGAAAGCTTTTATCCATATATCCGAGAAGCTCGGATACTCTTTTAATTTGTTGAAAGAGGTCGAACGCATAAACGAGATGCAAAAGAGCCTCGCAGTTCAGAAGATCAAGGACCTGTTATGGAACCTCCCCGGCAAAGTCATAGGAGTGTGGGGATTGTCTTTCAAGCCCAATACGGATGACATACGGTCCGCTCCCTCCATAGACATCATAAAGGATCTTTTAAAAGAAGGAGCGAAGATCAAAGTTTACGATCCTGCCGCAATGGAGAAAGCAAGAAGTGAGCTGGGTGACGAGGTTATCTATTGTGAGGATGTATACGAAGCGGTCAAGGACAGCGATTGCGTTGTGCTCATGACAGAATGGAATGAATTCAAGGAGGTAGACTGGCAGCACGTGAAAAGTGTAATGAAGCAGCCTGTCGTTCTTGACGGAAGGAATATTTACGATCCCGAAAAACTGAAAAAGATGGGATTTGGATACGCAGGCATAGGGCGGGGAGCGTAAG
>JBHIBX010000006.1:0-14567 GCA_046759285.1 Candidatus Omnitrophota bacterium | reverse complement strand
ACGCTCGGGAAAATAATATACCATACTTTGGCTTATGTCTTGGAATGCAGACCGCGGTGATCGAATTTGCAAGGAACGTATGCGGCATGGATGGGGCAAATTCAACGGAATTCAATAAGAAAACAAAATATCCCGTTATCAGCCTTCTTGAAGAGCAGAAAAAAATAAAACGCAAGGGCGGCACGATGCGTCTCGGTGGATATAAGTGCAAGCTGAAGAAGGGGACAAAAAGCCGCATCGCTTATAAAAAAAGCGAGATAATCGAACGCCACCGCCACAGATATGAATTTAATAATGAGTATAGAAAAAGGATGGAGAAAAAAGGAATGGTGTTTTCCGGGGTTTATCCGTCCAGGAACCTTGTCGAGATAATCGAACTAAAGGATCATCCGTGGTTTGTGGCATGCCAGTTCCATCCGGAATTCCAATCGAAGCCGGATAGGGCACACCCCTTATTCCGCGACTTCATCAAAGCCTCTCTCATCTGATGTTATCCTGATAAACAGGGAAGGGTATTCCGCTGCTCAAACAGTCCTCGGCCTTCGGCCTGCGGAACTCGCACGGAACACCCTTCCCTGTTTTTTACACCAAGCTGCTCAATCACGCACAATCACGTTAGGAATGTAAAAGTTATCTTACTATTTCTTGACTTAACCTAGCTCTATTGTTATAATAATATAACTTTTAATTCTACTAATGGTTATGAGTTCCTTAATATGTAAAGGCGTGATGTATGGCGGAATTCAAAAAACGATATAATCTATTACTAAAGGCTATTGCTATAGCTGTAATATGTCTTTTCTCACTCAATAATCTTGTTTGGGCCAATCCGGACCTTCTCCAAAAGGGCTCTTATAATTTTAATCTCCAGCCAAAATCCTTCTTCTGGGCAACAAGCAATGAAGATTTTATCGAAGCAGCAATAAGAACCTATCTTGCCTACATCCCTGAACTTGCTAGTTCCGAGCACCATCTATACCCGATCATCAAGGGGAAGGATGGCCTGAAAAAGCGAGTTGATTTATTCATCGATCCCGAGAAAAAAGATAAGGATATTTTAACAATTTCAAGCTATGTTGATGACGAAGAGTATGAAGCGATAATCGATCTTGAAGACGAGGACCACCCCGCGATTTTGGTCACAAAAGTTGAGGGGGAAGAATCTTACCTTGAGGATCTGGATGAAGAAAAACGCGACGAACTTCTTATAGACCGTTCCACGGTCGATTCCCTTGAAGCACTGATCAGGAAAGAAGAAGTAGAACGAGCGGCAACAATTTATGAAAACAAAAACGAAGAGATTATAATGCGCATCGAGAGCTTTGCTGCAAGAAATGAGCCGGATCACGTTGTCCTGGATAATATCTCAGAGCAGGCAATGACAGTAAGAAGTTTCCTCATGAATAACCCCATTTTTGCCAGGATCCAGCCCCTGTTAAAGAAAGTGCAAATGGAGATACATGTTTTTGAAGACCTGCCTGTTCAGGGCTGCTGGCTTTTTAAAAGAGAGGTGGGAGTTCCCACCACACTAAAGATATACGTAAGAAAATTCGATAACGAAGGGATGGAGATATTAATATCGAACGCTGTAGTCCGCGCAGCAATTGCAGCGCTATCTGCCAAATCAGGCTGCCCGACCTCATATGAAACCAACGTTCAGGTAGAGGAGCATTTTCATTTCACATTCAGCAGCGGCATAGCTGATTTGGAGAGCATTTACTCGCCACATGCTTTGGAGGAGCTAAGGGGAGAGAGAAAAGGAACGATTGATTATTTACTGCAAAAAGTTGCGTTAGACGATATTTTTGATACTCCGCTTGGCGGAGGCACAAACAGGCCCGATGCAGGATTTATTCACATAGGAGTCATGACTGGGCTTGCCAGCGTGATAGGTTTAGGGCTCGCATCCCCGGTTGTCCTTTTCATTGTTCTAGCGCTTATGGTGGTATTTTCTATGGCTTATCTTGCGAACACGCCGCATTTACCCAGTGAACCTAAGGTAATAATTTCTACAATCATTGACAAACTTAAGCGTGCTCGAAGAAGACCTGAAATCGAACGGATCGCACAAGAAGCAGCAGAATTGATCGAAAACGGACATATAAGAGATGAGGATTTAATGCCTCCTATGCTGCAACTTGGGTTAATGGAACCACGCCATACACAAAATGCCAATCGTTTCTTAAGAACCATGCAGACTCTCAGATCGGGGGCAAGGGAGCCGAAGTTGCCTGAAAAACCCGAGCCGCCGATAAGCATTCCGCCGGGAGAGTATCTCGATATTCCCCGGATAATGGAGCTGATCAAAAAAGCAAGAACTAAAAAAGAATTGGATGAAATAGCGGCACATGCGGGAAAATGCATAGAAGATCGCAAATTTCAGCAGCCGAAACTCAAATCCGCCCTGGAAAAAGCGGCAAATGCAGATACGAGGAACTTTGATAAATACCAGCATGTCTTATTTTCGATCCTTCATCAGGAACTCCTGCGCCATCATTTAGACGATCCTTCAACGATTGTGTATTACCTGTATGAAAATGGTTATGAGCTGTTGCAGGGAAGCCCCAGCCATATTCTTGCTGAAAAAGTCAAATTTTTCATGGAAGATGAAAGAGTGGATAAGCCCGTTTATTTGTGCTTTTTGGCGGGACAGAAGAAGCATGTCCGTTTCGGTAAAGATAGGTTCGCAATTGCAGGAGAAGGAGAAAACGCTATTTACACGGACGTTGGCGCTTGCACAAGGCCGGAACATGGAGAGCTTAGGTCAGTCTGGTTAACCCAGGACACTTTCCTGGCCATGCCGTATGAAATATGCTCCTTATACATTCATAGAAACAAAAATCTTGTTGGCGTCGTAAGAGTAAAGCCCCAGGACAGTGAAGAATATAAGACGGCTGATCAGGTGGATTTTGGGCGGCGAGAGGTAGACAAAAAGATCCGGGAATTTTTGGAACACGCTCAAGACTTCCTGGCAATCAAAGAAAACTCTCCTTTTTACGCACGACTAACGGAAGAAGAATTAGACAGGGCAAAAGAAGGCAAGGAGCTGCAAGAAAAAAGGATCGTGATATCCCATCAGTTAGAAAATGCGGAAATAACATTAATAGAAAGCGAAGAAGGGGTTGAAGGGGAGATTTTTGAGGGAAAAGTAGACGCGCGGTTGATCGAGATGTTCGGCGAAAGTGACCTCATGAATCTTATTACCTCTGTGTTCGGAAATCTTGCCGGGATAATGGGGCTTGATGCTGTGTCCTCCACCTTAAAGGATTTTGAAGTAATGGGAATCGAAAAGTCAGGTCGTGCCGGAATACATCAGAAAGGGAAAGCGACAATTTTTGTAAATACATCCCTACTTGAAGATGCGCTTAAAGGGGACAGGACAGGCGCTTTTGCCCTTCTATACCTTTCCCTGATCCATTCCTTCGGCAGCGTTGCTGCGGAAAAAATCGATATCGCCCCGATGGGGCTTATCGAACAGGAAGGCAAAGCCTTAAAAAAATATATGTTTGATATCTTAAAGGCAGAAGTTGACTATTCTATTGTTCGAAAGCTCCTCGACAAATATTTCAAAAAGAACACCAGTCTCGTTTGTTCTTCTTTTATTGGTAAAACCATGCAGGAAGTAATGGCGGAGAACAAACAGAACCTGATGAGGTTTATTAGCTATGCCCTGAAGGGGCTGCTGCATCGAGGTTCTATGAACAGTGTTTTGCGGAACCTTAAAAGTGTATTTCGAAACTTGAACAGGGTCGTGCATTTTCTGTGCTCAAATAACTGGATAAGCGAAGCGATTGAACATGTGGACTTTTTCATGGAAAAAGTGGTCTACCCTAGCGTGGATAAGCATGAAGGGAGAAGCAATGTCCGCAACATACCCATAGAGGGCATTGCTTCCGCCTACTTTACAATTATTCAAAAATGTAAAAAACACAGGCCTTATCTTTTGAGGACGATAAAAAGCATATTTCGCTTTGTTAGTAAAACGGTGGACTATGATATTTCAAGGGAGTTGTTGATGAAAGCATTGGTAAACTTAAGAGATGCTCCGCGCGGAAAAGAAGAAAGCGTGCTAGACCGCATGAGAAAGGATAGAGAAAAATATGAACTGGCTGCCGAAGGGCTAAAGATCCTGAAACGCTTTGAGAGATTCGACAGAACCAGAGAATCCTACCACATGTACGGACTTTTGGCCGAAGAAAGCATATCCAGCTTCTACTGGGATACCGTGTTTTCAGACTTTGAAAGGTTCCAGGAGACAGCAAGACCCCATATCGATGGGCGCAAAAAAAGGGCTGTCAATGAAACGCTGAGACGCGACGTCAAGAAGCTGGGGTTGGCCCTTGAAATATACGCGACAATTTTTAATGTCAAAAAAGGAATCCGTCCGAAGAGGAGACTTCTTCAACTAGAGGCGGAGATCTCAAGCTTTCGAAAGGAATTGCTCGATAACCCCATGCCGGAGAGTGGCACTGTTGTGAAGATAGTTCCAATGGCCACTTTCTTTTTAGGGTTGTGTTATAGAGGGGTAGGAAATCTCCAGCTTACACGGGAATGCCTGGAAAGCGTCATAAATATGCTTTCCGCCAGAAACGAGATATACGAAGAATTTGCGCATATGGTTATCCCGGCTTTGCTTTTCACGTACGAAAATCTGCAAAGGGAGGGAAAAGGCGATGAGAAGATGAAAGATTTCTTGGAATCGAACACAAAGCTTTTTGTGAGAAAGCAAGAGATGCTTGAGCTGTTTGGATTGCTGGAAGACAGGAAGTTTGATGAGATAATTGAGAAATACGGAGAAATAACCCCACAAGTAGAAAATTTGGAAGAATATCTTACGGCCAATTTGTGCATAACGTTCGCGTTCACAGAAAAGGGTGACGAAGAATCCGTAAAACAAGCCATTCTGGACATATTTAATCTAACCGAGAATAAAGACGAAAAGAAATGGCTTGCATATAGAACGGCTCTTCAATATCTATTTCTTCCCGATAACATAAAGAAGAAGATCGGGAAAATCCTTACTCAGGCTGTAGCCAACTCCGAAATAGATGAAAAGAACAGAAAAGCGATCGTCACCTTCCTCATGGCCACGAGAGACAATGCATTTTACGAATACCTGAAGGAGATCTTTCCCCGGACACTCGAAGGAGTTGAAATAAATGGCTTTACGGCAAGTGATGTAATAGAAATGCTGGAACGCCACTGCTCTGTCGATTTATACAAATATCTGGCAAGCGCCGTTGATGATGAGAGGATAAAAGATGAAGAAATGATGAAAAAAGTGACCGCCCTTATCAAAACTGTCAAAGGATCGGTAACGAGGGAGCCCGAGATCTTTCTTCCTTACCTGAGAGGGCTTTTCGCGAGCGGCAAGTACAGACAAACGATGGATGAGGCTAAGGCATTCCTTGATGCAGAAAGATCTTTTAGCTTACTTGGGGATACTTTTTATCTCCAGGGTCTGCATGGATGCACTGCTTTACGGCAAAATTGCGAGAAAATTCTTTCTCTTTTTGATGAGTCGAAAGACCTTTACAAGAAGCACGATTATGCGGGATCCATCCAAAAACTCGAAGAAGTGATCGCCATTAACCCCCAGGACGCCGATGCGCATTCCCTTCTTGCCTTGCGCCGAAGGATGCAGGAAGCCGAAGATGCCTACAGGAGAAAAGAAATGGACAAGGCGATCGAGATCGCGCAGGAGGTCAAAAAGAGCAATGGAGACAAAAAAGACAATGTGCCTGATGAATTTGTCGGGAGGATCGGGGAATATCGAAGGGCAAAAGGTCTTATGGAGAATAATCCGCAAGAGACAGTCGGAGTCTTGAAGTCAATATCGGGAAAGTTCCCTGATGATCCTGTTGTACAAGAGTTGCTTCATGCTGCTGAGGCAAAGATGGCAACAATACTGCTTTTACGCAGCGACGCAAGAAAAAAGCTTAACGCCGGTGATTTTGAAAGGGCAAAAAGCTTATTTCTTCAAGCAGTAAGGATGGGAAAAGACATGAACGGCCCCCGCAATGAAGCCGTTTCAGCCTTAAGAGGGATATACAACAGAGGCCGGTATGAGATCTCTCTTCGCATGGCGGAGGAGCTTTTGGAGGTCTATCCTGACGACATTTCAATATCAGGGACAAGGAATAGATCGCGAGCCCAGATCATACTGTCTAACCTGAGACCCCACCTTCAGATCTTAAATTTCGTTATAGCCGCGAAAAAACACGAAACACAAAGATTGAGACACAAGTTCGGCGGACTGCGCTATTCTTATTCCGGCATAGAATTTACCTCTGACGGTTTCACTGTAAAGGGCTTACGGTATAAGAAAGAGGGGCAAAAAGGTAAAGGGGACAACATTCAGGACGCAAAAGAGATAGCCTTTATAGGGGATAGCTTCCGGATCGTCCCTGCAGATGGAACCAACCAGGTGGTAGAAAGGGCAAAGCAGGCCCTTCGGATGGCAAAAACGCGCGATGAACAGGAAAAAGCCAAAAAGATGCTGGAAGAGGCGGAATCCGAAGCGGAAAGTGTCGATTATTTTGAAGTGGCGGAAATGAACGGCGATTCCATTACTTTTAAATTCGATAATATTGAACAGAGGGAACGAGCTCTTGCAGCTATAAAGAAAAAAGGCTTTATCGAAAAAGCTGAAGACATTTCATTATTAAGACAGAAAGAAGCATTGGAAGAGGCGCTAAAAAACCTGGAAAAGGGTTGCGCAGATTCAAAAGTGAAGCACCTTTCGACGGGGAAAAACTCTCTGGACTTGTTGCTGGGACTGAAGGAAAAAGAAGTGAAAACAATGGAAGGCATTAGACTTTCTTTGCTGGATGAAAGAGTGAGAGAGGACGAAACTCAAATGAGAGCAATTAGACAGGGCGTAAACCCGGTTAACGAAGTAACATTGATCCAGGGACCTCCCGGCACAGGAAAGACCACCACCATAGCGGAGATCGCCAATTATTATGTTGGGATGAACCAGAGAGTCCTCATCGTATCACAGTCAAATGCCGCAGTTAACAATGTTGGTGAAGGATTGAAAGGGAAAGGAGTTCCCTTCGCTCGTGTAGGAAACCGGGAAGAGAAAATAAGTGACCCGCTTAAAAGGGGATGGAAAAAACGGGGCAAAGTGCTGGAACGACTGAAGAAACAATACTTAAAAAGCCCCCGCAAAGGTTATGTCATCCTGGGGACAAATAACGGTTTTCTTAATGACAAATACGTGAAAACAAGCTTATTTCTTGACGAATTTGATGTAGTTATCGTAGAAGAGGCTGGCCGGGCTACGGTCGCCGAAACATTAGTTCCTCTCAGGCTTGCCAAAAGCAAAGTGATCCTTGTAGGCGACCATAAGCAGCTTCCGGCTTTTGGGCTCAACCCGCAACTGATTCAAATGGTCAGAGACGAAATGGAGCAATACGGATTTCGCCTTAATGGAGCGGGTCCGCCTGAGTTCGAGGAGATATTTTCGCGACTAAACCTCAGTGACTTCCGTGTTTCTTTATTCGAAAGAGTGTTCCGCAAAATAGATGAAGGAAGCTTAAAGCTTGACGCCCACACCCTCCTGGTAAACAGGCGTTCCCACCCGCTGATCGTCGGTCTGGTAAATATTTTCTACTCAGCTCCTGCCTACCTCAAAACCTTTGCCCAAAAGTACGCTAAACTTAAACCTCGCGACCATAATAAGGATGAAAAAGAGAAAGCGGAAGAAGATACCCTTAAGCTAATAGATGTCCGGGGGACACAAGAAAAAGTAGGCCACTCATTTTCAAATTTTCGAGAAATAGACTTCATTCTGGAGGAGCTGGAGAGGCTTCTCGATCAGAGAAAACCGAATGGGTCTTTTAGGTATCGCCCCGAAGATATAACTATTATTTCTCCCTATTTGGTGCAGAACCAGGAGATCTCGTTAGCGCTGAAAGCTAAAGTGATCATTGACAAAATAAGATCCGGGCCAAAGCGCGGTATCAAGCTTACAAAAGAAGAGAAAGAGGTCCTTGAGGCATGTCTGAAGAAAAGCATATCCGCTGGCGGACAGGCGCAGGAGTTTGTAGAACAATTTATGAAAAGACCTCATTCCGGTGACCTTGAGAAATTCCTGAGATGCCTGAAGTTTAAAATTCCGATCAAAGGAAGGCGGAAACTTTTATCAACAGAGGTTGACAAGATAGACATCAAAGTAAATACGATAGATTCTATTCAGGGCCAGGAAAATAAAGTAGTGATCGTTTCCATGGTAAGAAGCAACGACGAGGGAGAGATAGGCTTTCTAAAAACCCATGACGGCATGCAGCGGCTGAATGTTTCCATGTCCCGGGCACAGGAGAAAATGGTCATTATAGGTGATTTCACTCATACCCTGACAAGCACCCCGGTTAAAACAGCGCGTGACGCATTTACGGCCATAAAGAACTATATCAGAAAACGCGGCAATTACGTGAAAATAGATGATGCAAGGAAAAGAGGCCCTCCCCGGAAAGAAAGAAAAAGAACAAAAAGAAGAAAAAGAGGAAGAGGTTTTCACGGAGCAGTTGCCGTCGTTCCTGGCGCAGCATCAGGCACAAGCGCGATGATCGCAATAATAGCAATCCTTTTATTCTATGAGATCCTCAGCCGCATGTACCACGCAGGTAAATTCCAGGCGATCCTCAACAAACACCCAAAACTCGAGAAACTCTGCGATTGGCTCTTTCCTTCAGAAGAAGTCGAACTCGCCGGGACCGGACTAAAAGTCCCCGTAATGTTCAGCGAAGGAAAAAGTGAAGAAACCCCTGAACAAACCTCACCCAAAGAAACCGAAACAAAGATCCACCACGCCTTGAGCCTCATGGTGAAACTGATAAAAAAACAGGAAAGCGCAAATTCGGTCCTGCATGTCCTGAGATGGGATGACCTTGAGTGGATTCCTCTTGATTTATTCCTGGATCTGACTGCAAATGCTTTCGCACGAGAAGATCTTTTTGTGGATCATGGGGTCCTTGGTCTTGCATCCGATATCATAATGGTAGGGCATTACAGGAAGCTTATCCAAAACCTGCCAGACAAAAGAAAAGCTGAGCTCGCCGGCATCAATGGACATGACGCAGCACGAGAATTAGGGCGTATGATAAGTTTTGCAGAAGATTTTTGGTTTTACACGCTTTCCGGAAATTCCTCTGCATTTAAACAAGTCGATCCCGAAGAGGGTAAAGAACTTGTTCGCGCCTTCGCACAGGCTTACGCTTCATACTACTTTGATCATCCTTCCGAAAGCCCTGTGGGAAAGGACGGTGCTGTATCAAGTATCGAAATAAATGACACTGATATTCTGGATGTGGGCGCTGGTATGCCCGGCATATTTCATGTCAGGGATTGGCAGGAAGCTCACAAATTAACACTTTTGGATAAAAACCTCTTTGCCATAGAAGCACTCAGGACTTATCTCGCTTTGACAGGAAAAGAAAATATAGATATAGTCCAGGCTGATTTCTTTGATTACACGCCTGAAAAACCCATTCCTTATATGCGAAGCAATCATGTCCTGCATCACCTCAAGGGGGGAGGCGAGGGCTCTTGGCAGGAAAAAATTGCAAATGCAAGGCAGCTTTATTTCAGAAAGGCGCATTCCATTCTGGATGATGAAGGGATCCTCGCTGTTTCTGATAAAACGGATGAGTTCCGTGATTTACTGAAACAAGAGTTCGAAGGTGATCCCATTGAACACCTGGAGAGGAAATATGGTATAGACATAAAGAGTTTTGAAGGAATACCACAGGAGCAAGGATATCTGAATGATTTAAAAATTCATTTCAAGGTAATTGCGCTTCTTTGCGCGTCTATCGAGAAAGAAGGTTTTGATGTAACTATTGAGTCACTAAGAGCCGGAAGAGACTCCAGAAAAGACATAAAGGATTACATCTCATTTAAATTGACTGCCAAAAAGAAGAAGAGGCAGCCCGGTGCGGCAATCGATCTTGACCTTGAAAAAGCAATAGAAAAAATTACACATCTCCATCCGAAATATCCGCAAATTTCAAAAGAACTAAAAGAAAGAGGTCTTCACGACATAGAAAATGTATTTAAAGATACCTTTGGACCTACAACCCGGCTTCACATGGAAAGATTCCTCATCGCCACGTTCGCATATATCAATGATCCGCTTAACGACCCCTATTTCAAGTTCATAAGGTCCTCGTGTCCGGAGGTATATAAAAATGTCGATTTAATATGGAATTTCTTCAAAACTTATATTCAGCCCTATCTTGATCAGGCGAAGGGCACTGTTCCTGTGGAGCAAAGAGAGAATTTCAGGCGAGCGTTTTTCTTCGCCCCCAGACACCTGTTCATGCCAGAAGAAGTTAGGGACCTGGCCTATTTGAAAGACGGGCCTTTGGAGATAGGAGAGGGCCAGACGATTTCCCAGCCGTCGGTAGTAGCGAGAATGACACTGTGGCTTGACATTGGTCCGCAAAAACGTCCTAAAGTTCTTGAAGTAGGAACAGGAAGCGGCTGGCAGGCTGCGTTGCTCCACTATATGGGGGCAGATGTCCACACAATAGAACGATTGGAGACATTGACAGAAAAAACAAAAAAGAGATTTGAAGAGTTAGGCATAACAGGAGTGCGCCTGCATACCGGAGACGGATCTTTAGGGCTTCCAAGCGAAGCGCCTTTCGACAGGATCATAACAACAGCAGGCCCGCCGCAAATTCCCGAAGCATTTTATAACCAACTTGCCGAGGGAGGAAAGATCCTTTGTCCTGAAAGAGGTGATGTAAAGCAGGGGTTTGTTACCTATAAAATGATGCTTGTGACCCGCGAAGGAATAACATTCAAAAAAGACCTTCTTGCAAACGATTATATGTGGGTTCCTCTTGTCGGCAAAGGCGGTTACAAAACTGCCGAAGAAGGCCTGTCAAAGCCGCTTGGTTTGAATTTTGGCCCGTTTTTCTATCCGAGAGAGCTGGTATTTACGGATATGACCAGAGTTGCTATCTTTGGGGAGAAAGAGTTGGGCGCGGTCATTTATGAAGTGCTCATTGCGAACCAACAATTCATTGGAAGATTCTGCGCATTACTGTATCCGGATCTCCCTACAATAAAAATAGGTCCTGTTGTCGAAGCAATAATGGACACGCCGCGCGAAAAGTTTATCGATGACGTGGGTAAGATCTTTGCATGCGCCGACCTTTTTGCTTTGCCGGAAAAACTCCTGCTCCCCTTGCCGATCGGCTATAACCAGCGATCGCTGATTCCAAGTTTTGCTGCATTATTAACTGTAATATGCAATATAAAAGAAACCGAAAGAGTCCTTGTTGTAGGCACAGGAACAGGATGGCTAACGGCGATACTTTCACGTATCGCAAAAGAAGTTGTTTCAGTCGAGAGGATCCCTGAACTTGCCGAGAAAGCCAGAAGGATCGTCTGTGAAGAACTGGGACGTGAAAATGTAGAGATCATTACCGGCGACGGCTCAGTAGGAGTCCCTGAAAAAGGCCCGTTTGATGTCATTTTTGTTACAGCGACAGCCCCTGACGCACCGAAACCTTTATTAAAACAGCTGGCTGAAGGCGGCAGAATGGTCCTTCCATACCATATTGTTGGAGGACCGGTGGGTGTAGGAACGAGAAGTCTTAATATTGCCGAGTGGCTTATCTTTATGAAAAGAGGCGGTATACCCCTGCCTGTTCCAACCGGTCTTCCCGCCTCTTATATCGGCCCATTGGTAGGCAAGTGGGGTTTTACTCTTTTTAGTGAAGATACTTCGGATTTATTTGAATTCATTATACTGCCAGAGAACCCTTATGTTGAAGGAGAGGTTTTGTTTGCAGCCCCGGATACCTGGAAGGACGATGTAAAGCTTGAAGAGATCGATGCGTATGTTGAAAGGACCAAAGAAGTCATTTTAAAAGCTGCTGAAAGCTACCACGCAAAAACAGGCAAAACACCAGTGGTTGCCCTGCTTTCGTATCACACTACCAACAGCAAGGATACGCGCATACCTGTTGTTGATGATACAAGCTCCTCATTGAGTGCTGCATATTGTGACAAATTCGAACAGGGAAGAGCAAAAATCGTTTCCAAACTCTCTTTGACCGACGATGCTGATAATGCCGAATTTGACAAGGTTTACGTGCAAATTATTGAACGTGCGGCAATTCTCGCAAAGAAGGAAGCCGAAGATAAAGGCCTTCCGATCGTTTTTCTCGGACAGGGAAATATCCAGTTTGATGCAGCTGTGATCAGTGACATTTATGAAAGAAAAACCGGCATGGAAGCGAAAGAGGGGGAATTTCCGCCCAACGTATTTATTTTTCCTAATCGACATTCTTTAGAACTTTGCTTGGATCTTGTTCATGTCGGATATAGAAATTTTGTAGAAGCTCGTTCAGACTTTGTTACTATCGCATCTAGCCCTCTAGCCAGCCTGGAAGCTCCGTCTATTTTGGACGGAATAACTGCAAGGTTAAAAAGTATAGAACCAGACAAATTGCCCAGGATCTTTTTTCCGGAGACGATCGATGCTAAAAAGGGAGGTTTAAGCACAAGAGTTATTTCTTCAGCCATGGAAGTGGCCGGAAACGGCCTGGCAAAAGTTACCCTTGTATATCATGATGCCGAAGCAATTAAAGCAGAATTTCCGGAAATCACCACGCTTATTGAAGAAGAAAAGCTTGAAATAATCGACCCGCGTGAAGTAAACAATACAGATAAAACCGATTTGATGGCGAATCTGTATGCGGCCCGAAAGCTGCTTAAGCGTGCCAAGAGAGCCAAGAAACCCGCAGGTTTAGTCGCCGGTGCGGAACTGGATACTGCCCAGATCGTCCTGCTCGCGGCATGGTTTAAGCCGGAAAGCGTTTCCGGTCTCTACGATTATTTTCTGATGCTTTTCCCTGACGCGCACGTCGGCGAACAGGGCCTTGTTCTTTACGCTAATATAGCCGTGCAGGAATGTCCCGATGCGATCGGAATAAGGGACATGGCAATAAGCTCAGCTCAGGCCTTTGAGGGAATAACCTCTAAGAAGGCAAAGATCGCGCTTCTTACCTCAAAAAAGGCTGACCTGAAAAAGGTAAATGAAGCCTGGAGAATGCTGAAAGGTGAATATCCCGATCTTGATATCGGTCCCGGCCCCATGACGCTGGAAGAAGCACTTAAAGCCGGTTTTAACGTTGTAATATTTCCTGACCTGGTTTCAGGGAATATCGGTTATAAATTAACCCAGCGCATTCTGGGCGCCAGAAGAGCATTGGGGCCGATAATTCTCGGGACTCCGATCAGCGACCTGTCCAGGGGCGCGACTAACCAGGATATCCGTGACACTGCTGCAGTTCTGTCAAGCATCGCAGCATCCCAGCAGGAAGAGGGAGAAGCAAAAGATGGCGGCACAAGACATACAAGCGCACCCGCGTTTTTCGCCATAGGCGGCGAGACGATTTTGGGTATAAGCGGCATTTTTATAATTTTGGCTTTTCTTGTAACATATGTAATTCTTAACAGAGCGCACCACGCTGGCAAGTTTCAAAAATACATAAAGAAACATCCAGAGCTGGGAAAAATATTTAATCATTTCTTTGGTGAGTACCACGAACCGATAAGCCCAGAGGAAAGAGAGCGGAGCAGGATGACCGATATCTTTTTCAGGAATGCCCCGATCCCCGTCTATATCCTGGATGATGAAGGAACAATAGTAGACTGCAACCAGAGGTTTCTCGAAGCCTTTTCATCTCACGGACACATGCTAAAAGCAGATGAAGTTATGGGAAAGATGAAGATCTTCGATTTCATTGTTCCGGAGCAAAGAAAGAACGCCGAAGAGCGCTATAAAGCCAGAAGACGTCGCGAAAAAATAGGAATTAAATTGAATAAAGGTGGTTTATCCGCAGAAGAAGAGGCGGAGCTTATGCGCGAACTCCGCACGATCCGTATACCGCCAAAAGAGGAAGAAAGAAAATACATGAAAATAGACAAGGAGACGATAATTTACGCCAAAACTGATGATACTGACCTGGAAGATCGAGTTGTCACGTTATTCCAGGATATCACTGAAAGTGTCCTTGCGAAACAGGAACTAATAGAGAAGGCAAGATTAGACTCGAGGACCGGTTTATATAACAGCGAATATTTCCTGAACAAATTAAATGAAGCGCTTAAAAATACAAAAGCCGACCAGGAAGTTTCAGTGTTACTGGTAAACCTGGATATTTTTGAAGAAATTAAGGCAGATTCCGGTTTGGCTTTTAGCACCGAACTTGCAAAGGAAATGGGTAAGAAGTTGAAAGACTGCCTGGATCAGCTGGACGGGGAAAACGAATACACCCTGGCTTATCTTGATAGCGGCGTATATGCGATCATGATACGGGGCAATAACGATACTCCCGTTAGAAATAAAACCAGCGATTTAGCGGGTACCATCATCAAGAAGTTGAAGCAGCCTCTTGTCTGTGGTGGCGACCAGTATAATTATACAGGGACTATCAGCATGGGCGCTTCTGTTTTTACGGGTGACAGCAAAGATGGAGAAGAACTTGTCCATCTGGCTGATGTTAAAGTGAAGGAAGCCAAGGTCCACGGGGGCAACGTCT
>JBHIBX010000005.1:0-17875 GCA_046759285.1 Candidatus Omnitrophota bacterium | reverse complement strand
CCAGAATTGTTACAGCCGGTGTCCGTTTGAAATAAATATTCCGCATATCATAGACTTGCTGAAAGAGTATGCCGATAAAGACAAACTGGCCAAAAAAGAGCGCCCGACAAGGTTGTTTCACAAGATCTTCCTTTTAAATATAAAAAACTTTGGGAGAATCCATGAAGTCGGTTTTATCGGTCTGTGGAAACTTTTTTCCGGGAAATGGTTCAGCGACCTTTTGATGGGGATGAAGATGTTCGTTAAAGGTAAGCTTCCGGTCTTGCCGGAAAAGACCAAAAACCAGAAAGAAATCAGGAAAATGTTCTCCCCTTCGGAGAAGAGAAAAAAATGGCGAAAATGAAGCTTGCTTATTACCCCGGATGCACACTGCATGGTTCTGCCCGTGAATACGACGTTTCTACAAGGGCGGTTTGCAAAGAATTGGGTATAGAGTTAGAGGAGGTTCCCGACTGGAATTGCTGTGGCGCCACTTCGGCCCATAGCCTTGACAGCGAATTGGCGCTTTTGCTGCCGGCGAGGAATCTGAAGATCATAGAAGAGCAGGAGCTGAACGTGATCATTCCCTGCGCGGCCTGTTTTTCCAGGACAAAAGCAGCCGCGTATGCGTTGGAAAATGACGATGCAATGCGTTCAAAGATCGAAGCGGATTTGAGTTATAAATTTAAACAAAAAACCAAGATTTACCACCTTGTTGAACTTCTTGTGGAAGAGATCGGCATAGACGAGATAAAGAAACATGTTAAAAATTACCTGGATGGCCTCAGCGCTGTCTGCTATTACGGGTGCCTATTGGTCCGTCCGCACGAGGTCACACAGCTGGACGAAAAAGAGAACCCGCAGCTACTGGACAAGCTGATGTCAGCAATAGGCATTACTACCGTGGACTGGCCGTACAAGACCGAGTGCTGCGGGGCAGCTCTTTCTTTAAGCCGGGGCAAGCTTGTGACGAAACTGGTAAGCAGCATGATCCGCTGGGCCGAAGAAGCGGAGGTCGACGCGGCAATTACAGCCTGTCCTTTATGCCAGGCCAATCTTGAGATGAGACAAGGGGAGGGACAGAATTTTCCTGTTTTTTATTTTACGGAGCTCCTGGGATTGGCCTTCGGCATTAAAGAAGTTGAAGACTCTATAAAGAAGCACATTGTAAGCGTGGAAGAACTGGTTAGAGATTTTATAAAAACGTGATCATGGCTGAGAAAAAGCAAAATAATAAAAAAGTCGGTTCCGCTGTTATTGTCGGCGGAGGAGTCAGCGGAATGCAGGCCGCCTTGGATCTGGCTGATTCCGGCATAAAGGTGTATCTGGTTGAGAAAAATTCGGCCATAGGCGGACGCATGACCCAGCTTGACAAAACATTCCCCACAAATGAGTGCGCCATGTGCGTTGTATCTCCGAAGCTGGTCGAGTGCGCCAGGCACCTCAATATAGAGATTATCTCCAACAGCGATATAGACCAGATCGAGGGTGAAGCGGGAAATTTCAATGTAACTTTAAGAAAGCGGCCAAGGTTTATAAACGAAGATAAATGCACGGGATGCGGTTCCTGCATCGTTAATTGCCCGGTCAGGAATAAAATATGCATTATCCCGGAGGAAGAATGGGGTGAAATAAAACTGTCACCCGAAGTCGAAGTAGAAGTAAAAAGGATCATTAAAGAGAATATAGACAAAAAGGGCGCGCTTATGCTTATCTTGCAAGACATAGACGCGACATACAATTATTTTTCGGAGGACGTATTGAGATATGTTTCCCGGGAATTGGAAGTGCCGCTTGGCAATATACTGAGGATAGCCACTTTTTATAACGCTTTTAGTCTGCAGCCGAGGGGAAAACACACGATCAGCGTATGCATGGGAACTACCTGTTACGTGAAGGGCAGCGAGAAATTATTGGAACAGCTTAGCGAAAATCTGAATATAGGCATTGAAGAGACTACCAAGGACCTGAGATTCACTTTAAAATCCGTCAGGTGCCTTGGTTGCTGCAGTATTGCCCCGGCCGTAATGGTCGACGACAAGGTATACGGCCACGTAAAGCTTGGAGAGATAGAAAAGATTTTAAAGGATTACAAGTGATTAAAGACCTTAAAGACTTGGAGAAAATAAAAGAAAAGGGGTTGAAGACATTTTACCCCGACAGGATAAAGATTTCTGTCGGGGCGGCAACCTGCGGTGTGGCAACCGGAGCGCAGGAGGTCTATGACGAGATAGAATCGATTCTTAAAGAATCCGGCTCCGAGATAATGCTACAAAAAACAGGTTGCCTTGGGTTTTGTCAAATGGAGCCGATAGTCGACGTGTTGGTGCCGGGCATGCCCCGGCTTGCTTACAAGCAGATGACTCCCGAAAAGATAAGGGAAGTTATACCTTTGCTGGCATCTTATAAAGTAAAAAAGGATTACCTGTTATGTAAATTCGAGGAAGACGTTTTGATTGATGAAGTATTCAGGAAATTCGACACAGCAAAGTCAAAAACACCGCTGGTTGATGTTGTTTCATATGATGAGGTTCCTTTTTTCGCAAAACAGAAGAAAATAGTCCTTCGTAACTGTGGGTTCATAAATCCTGACTCGATAGAAGAGTACATTACGCGTGGTGGATACTATTCACTGCAAAAAGTCCTCTCCGGGCTGTCTCCTGAAGAAGTTATAGAAGAGGTAAAGAAGTCGGGCCTTCGCGGCAGAGGAGGCGCGGGTTTCCCCACGGGAAAAAAATGGGAATTCACCAGGAAAGCCGAAGGGGAAACAAAATATATCGTCTGCAACGCGGATGAAGGAGACCCCGGCGCTTATATGGACAGGGCCGTTCTGGAAGGGGATCCTTATTCAATTTTAGAGGGGATGGTAATAGGCGCTTACGCCGTCGGGGCAAATGAGGGTTTTATTTATGTAAGGACCGAGTATCCGCTTGTGATCAAAAGGTTACGGGGAGCCATCCAGCAGGCAAGAAAACACGGGCTTCTCGGAGAGAATATCTTCGGTTCCGGATTTAATTTTGATATTGAGATAAGGGAAGGATCAGGCGCTTTTGTCTGCGGGGAGGAAACAGCGCTCATCCATTCCATAGAGGCGAACCCCCCGGAACCGAGACAGAGGCCGCCTTTTCCGGCACAGTCGGGATTATGGGGGAAACCCACGAATATAAATAATGTAGAGACCTGGGCGAATGTCCCCGTGATCATCCAGAAGGGCGGAGACTGGTTCGCGGGGATAGGCACTGAAAAAAGCAAGGGGACGAAAGTGTTTTCTGTCGTGGGAAAAATAAATAACACTGGGTTAGTGGAAGTCCCCATGGGAATAACCCTAAGAGAGATCATTTATGATATTGGCGGAGGAATTCCTGAAGGGAAGAAATTCAAGGCGATACAAACAGGCGGCCCCTCAGGGGGATGCATTCCGGAGAAATTGATCGACCTGCCGGTGGATTACGAAAGCCTGCAGGAAGCGGGGTCGATAATGGGTTCCGGCGGTATGGTCGTTATGGACGAAGACACCTGCATGGTAGACGTGGCGAAATTTTTTATATCATTTACAAGAGACGAATCCTGCGGGAAATGTACCTCATGCAGGGAAGGAAGCGACGCGCTGCTCGAGGTCCTTACCAGGATTTCTGAAGGCGAGGGCGAAGAGGAAGACATAACATTTCTTGAAGAATTGAGTGAGGCAATCGAAAACGCTTCGCTTTGCGGCCTGGGGCAGACCCTGCCTAAACCGGTAATATCTACTTTAAAATATTTCAGGGAAGAATATGAAACGCATATCACCGATAAGCGCTGTCCCGCAGGAGTATGCAAGGCGCTTTTCAGCTATTATATTGATCCTGAAAAATGCCAGGCTTGCGCGATCTGCGCCAAGAATTGCCCCGTTAATGCAATTCACGGCGAAAAAGGTTTTGTTTACGAGATCGACCAGGCAATATGCACTAAGTGCGGAATATGTTTTGAAGTTTGCCCGGAAGCCTTTAAAGCCGTGGCAAAGATTCCCGGGAGCGAAGTTCCGCCAACTATTGGAAAAATAAAGATCAAGAAAAAAGCAGGATAATGAAGATGATAACTTTGGAAATAGACGGGAAAGCGGTTGAAATCGAGGAAGGGTCAACCATCCTTAAGGCGGCGGAAAAGCTTGACATATATATCCCGACGCTGTGCTATAACACGGCGCTTTCTCCTTACGGTTCCTGCCGTCTTTGTCTTGTCGAGGTAAAACAGGAAGACGGCTCATCTTCTATGCAGACTTCCTGTACTTATCCGGTTCTCCCCGGGCTAGTTGTCCAGACTGACACGGAAAAAGTCAAAAAAACGCGAAAGATAATGATCGAACTGTTATTAGCCATGTGCCCCGATTCGGAAGAGATCCAGAATTTGGCAAAAGAGATGGGGGTAGAAAAGGTGAGGATAAAGCCCAAAGAGAAAGATTGCATTCTTTGCGGCCTTTGCGTAAGGATGTGTCAGGAACGCATGGGAAGGTCGGCGTTGAATTTTGTGGGCCGCGGACAAAGAAAAGAACTGACATCGCCCTTCGGGAAACCTAATGTGGTGTGCCAAGCCTGCGGAGCTTGTGACTTTATCTGCCCGACGAAAAAGATAATCCTTCCCGAGGTCAGTAAAACCGAACCCGAGCCTATTCCTGATGAGTTTAATGTGGGTTTAGCTTCCAAGCCGGCGGTTAATCTTCTCTATCCGCAGGCTGTGCCGAATATCCCGGCCATTGATAAGGAATATTGTGTTCACATGCTTACCGGCGAATGTAATATATGCGAAGCGGTTTGCGAAGCGGAAGCGATCGATTTCGATCAGAAAGAAGAAAAAGAGATTATGAACGCCGGCGCTGTTCTCCTCACGCCCGGGGTGGGGCTATTTGATGCTAATTTGAAAAAAGAATACGGGTACGACCGCTATGATAACGTTATAACCGGCATCCAGCTCGAAAGGATATTGAGTTCCTCGGGCCCGACTGTGGGAGAAGTGTGGAGGCCGTCGGACTTTAAACCACCCAGGAAAATCGCTTTTATCCAGTGCGTTGGTTCGCGTGACTCAGCGTGCGGGAATGAATACTGCTCTTCCGTTTGCTGTATGTACTCGATAAAACAGGCGATTATTGCTAAAGAGCATGATCCGAGGATCGAACCTACGATCTTTTATATCGATATAAGAAGTTTCGGGAAAGATTTTGAACGTTACTACGAAAACGCTGAAAAAATGTATGGAGTTAAATTCGTAAAGTGCATGGTCTCGAAAGTCTATGAAAAAGCAAAGACTAAGAATCTTATGGTCAAGTATATAGATGGAAACAATGCGATGCAGGAAGCCGAATTCGACATGGTTGTTCTGGCCTCGGGACTTACGTACACCGAAGAGCTTAAACCCCTGGCGGAAAAACTGGGAATAGAGATGAATGAAGACGGATTTGCCCTGACTGAAAGGAACAGCCCCGGTCTGACTTCGAGAGAAGGCATATACGTAGCCGGAACTTACGCCGAGCCCAAGGATATTCCTGAAACGGTTGCCGAGGGTTCTTCAGCCGCCGCCTTGGCTTCGACGCTGCTTAAAAGCGCGAGAGGAACCATGGTAAAAAAGAAGGAGTATCCACTGGAGCGCGATGTGTCTGATGAAGATCTCCGTATAGGAGTGTTTATCTGCCGTTGCGGCAGGAATATAGCCGCGGTAGTAAACGTTCCCGATGTAGTTGAGTATGCCTCGAAGCTGAAAAACGTGGTTTATGCGCATGAGTTTTTGTATAGCTGTTCGAAGGATGCCCTGGATATTATCAAGGAAAAAATAGCGGAACATGGTCTTAACCGGGTGGTTGTAGCTGCCTGCACGCCACGCACCCACGAGGAACTTTTCAGGGATACGGTCAGGGAAGCGGGATTGAACAGGTATCTTTTTGAAATGACCAGCCTTAGGGAGCAAGTTTCCTGGGTGCACAAAGACTATCCGGAGATCGCCACGCAGAAATCCAAGGAACTGGTCGAGATGATGGTAGCCAAGAGCCGGCGCGTAATACCGCTTGAAAGGGAATTATCTGATGTAATTAATAAAGCGCTGGTTGTGGGAGGTGGGGCCAGTGGCATGCGGGCCGCCCTGAGCACAGCGCAGCAGGGATACGAAGTATATCTTGTGGAAAAAGAGGACAATTTAGGCGGACACCTGCGCGAACTTTTTGATAACCTGGAAGGAGAGCCCCCTCAGGAGCTCTTAAAGCGCCTCATTGATGAAGTGAACGCCAATAAAAAGATACACGTAATGACCGGGACAAAAGTAAAAGCGCTTTCAGGATTCAAGGGAAATTATTCTTCTCTCCTTGATTCTAAAGGCGAAGAAAAAGAGGTCGAATACGGCGTTGCGATTATTGCGACCGGAGCGGAAGGTTACCAGCCCAAGGAGAAAGAGTTTGGGCATGGAGAGTCGCCAAATATATTTACCCAGGTGGACCTGGAAGAGATGCTGGCCAAGGAAAGTGAAGATTTTTCCCAACCGAAGACGTTTGTAATGATCCAGTGCGTTGGTTCGCGGAATGACGAAAATCCGTATTGCAGCCGGATATGTTGCGCGCATGCGGTAAAGAACGCGATCAAACTTAAAAAACTCAACCCTGATCATAAAATAATAGTGCTTTACCGCGACATACGCACTTATGGGTTCCTTGAAAAGTATTATCTTCAGGCCAGAGAGGCCGGGGTAGTCTTTTTACGTTATTGTACAAAGAACGAGCCTAAAGTTGAGGTCAAAAATGATAAAATAACGGTAACTCATAAGGACATACTTCTGCGGGAGGTTGTCACTTTCGAGCCGGATTTTGTGATCCTTAGCGCCGGTATAATTTCCGGAGACAACGAAGAGGTGGGGAAGGTCTTCAAGGTTCCCCAGAACGCCGACGGATTTTTTATGGAGGCGCATGCCAAGATAAGACCGCTCGATTTTACAGCCGAAGGAATGTATTTTTGCGGATTGGCACATTCTCCCAGGTTTTTACATGAATCTTTGACCCAGGCCCAGGGGGCTTCTGTGAGAGCTGTTACGATCCTGTCGAAAGACAAAATAGAGGCGGAAGCGATAACCGCCATGGTAAACGAAAGAGTCTGCACCGGTTGCGGTCTTTGTGTCGCAGTGTGTCCCTTTGAAGCTAGGGAGATAGATGAAGAAACAAGGACTGCCAGAGTTATTAGTACACTTTGTCAGGGTTGCGGCGCTTGTGCGGTAGTATGTCCCAGCGGTGCAACTATCCATAAAGGTTTTACCAAAAGACAGATAATGGATATGGTTGATAAAACGACTAAATAAAGGAAAGAGGGAATGGCGGAATTTGAACCGAATATAATAGCTTTTGTATGCAACTGGTGCACTTACGCTGCAGCAGATCTGGCGGGAACTTCCCGCACACAGTATCCACCCAATGTGAAAATAATTCGCCTCATGTGCTCCGGCGCAGTCGACCCCATTTTCGTTATGAAGTCACTGCTGGAAGGCGTTGACGGCGTTCTCATCGGCGGCTGCCACCCGGGAGACTGCCATTACGTATCCGGGAATTATAAAGCCAGAAGGCGTGTGATGATCCTGAAGACGATTGTTGAAAACATGGGGATCGATCCTAATAGGGTATGGCTTCGCTGGATCAGCGCAAGCGAAGGTAAACAATTCGCCAATATCGTTAAAGAAATGGTAGAAGAATTAAAAAAGAAGGGTCCTAACCCGATGAAAAAGACATGGGACTTATAAAAAGTAGAAGTGGAGAATAAATGTCTAGAATATGTAAATTAGCGATAGAAAATAACGATTCTTTAGGGAGCGTGAACAGCTTTTTCAGGAAACTACTCGAGAAAAAAGTAGTTGGCGCTTTATTAGTGCCGCAGGAATCGGTTAATCACAAGTCAGTCATTCAAACTCTTGCCAGGGACGAAAAAGAGATAGTCGAGTCAGATCCTTTTGCTCCTCTTTTGTTGATGAATTCGGCGACTCTTGTAAGCCAGCTTACGGTCGATAATCCTAAAGATCGAATAGGGGCGGTATTGCGTTCCTGCGAGATACGCGCTACTGTTGAACTGGTAAAATTAAAGCAGATCAATATGGATAATCTCATCATAATCGGCGTGGATTGCATGGGCACTTATGAGTCTAATACATACCAGAAAGCGAGAGAGGGTTTTGAAAATTCGCGTGATCTCACCAGGCAGTATCTTTCCAAAAGCGACAGGGCTGAAGCTGCCGAACTGGAGGGGGGAGAACTGCGTCTGGCGTGCCAGGGATGCGAATACCCGAACCCGGAAAACACGGACATAGCGATAAATTTCCTGGGCTGCGATGTCAACAAAGAGATATTCGTGCAGCTTTCCGATAAGCTTGACGACGTAAAACCCGAGGAATTGGGCCTCTTACCTGCCGAGGATAATAATAAATGGGCCCAAGCCTCAAAGATCTGTCTGGATAAAAGAACGAAATTCAGGGACTCCTTTTTTAGGGAAGTGCTTGACAGCATAAAAGACGTAAAAAGCTTCTTGAAGGAACTCGAACATTGCCGCCGGTGCTATAATTGCAGAAAAGAGTGTCCGATCTGTTACTGCAGGGAGTGTATTTTTGATTCTTTGACATTTGAACACAATTCCGAACAATATTTTGATTGGGCGAAAAAGAAGGGAAAGATCAGAATGCCAAGCGATACGCTTCTATTTCACCTTACCAGGATGAATCATATGATAATTTCCTGCGTGGGTTGCGGTCAATGCACGAGCGCATGTCCGAATAATATTCCTATAGCAAAATTTTTCAAGACGATCGGATTTAAGGTCCAGGAGCTTTTTGAGTATAAAGCCGGAAGAAACGTTGAAGAGGAAAATCCGCAGGGAACCTTTAAAGAAGATGAATTTCTGGATGCGGGAAAATCCGGGTCTGAATGCTAATATTAAAGATAGGGGTTTATCATGGCAAAAGCGGAAAAGAAGATGGTTAGAATTTATATTATGGGAAAGTCGTATGAAGTACCGGCTTCTTTGACCATAATGAAAGCCTTGGAATACGCGGGTTATAAGTTCATTCGGGGAAGCGGCTGCCGTGGGGGTGTTTGCGGCGCTTGCGCCACAGTCTACCGGTTTCCTGACAGCTATAAAATAAATGTGGGGCTGGCCTGTCAGACGGTCATAGAACCCGACATGTACCTTGCGCAGATCCCGTTCTACCCGGCTAATAGGGCCATCTATGATATTGAAAAAACGCCACCCGTAGTGGACGAGATCCTCAAGCGCTACCCCGAGATCGCTCGCTGCCTCTGCTGTAATACCTGCAAAAAGGCGTGTCCCCAGGAGCTTGAGGCGATGGATTATATCCAGGCGGCGTTGAGAGGAGACATCGAAAAAGCGGCGAAGCTTTCCTTTGAATGTATAATGTGCGGTCTTTGCGCTTCCCGTTGCCCTGCGGAGATCGTGCATTACAATGTGGCTGTATTGTGCCGCAGGCTCTACGCCAAGTATTTGGTTTCCAAGGCGGAAGACCTTAAAAAGCGCGTAAAAGAGATTGAAGAGGGAAAGTTTGATGAAGAACTGGACAAGTACGAAAAAATGGATATCAAAAAACTGAAAGAACTTTACAACAAGAGAGATATAGAACCTGTATGAGGAGGCAAGCATGTCTTACCCGGATTATATGCTGGAACTGATAAAAAAGGTGGAAGCCACCAGGCCCAAGAGAGTAGAGCAGGTAGAAAAAGGAGAAGGCTTTCCCATGATCCCTCCCGAAGAAGGCGATAAATTGTGTCATGAATTTCATCCAGACTATAAAAAAGGAACCAAACGTGAACTCAAGATAGGGAAAAGCAAAGGGGCTGTGGTACCCAACGAGGTCGCTGACATACTGGAAGCCAATCCGATGATCGATCTTGAAGCGGTCGACCTGGATAAAATAGATTACGATGTGGATGTCCTGGTGGTAGGCGCTGGCGGCGCCGGTTCAAGCGCGGCCCTCCTCGCCCAGGAGCACGGCGCAAAAGTCTTAATAGCGACAAAGCTGAGACACGGTGACGCCAATACCATGATGGCTGAGGGAGGTATACAGGCGGCGGATAAAGAGCAGGATTCGCCCGTTCTTCACTTTTTGGATGCCCTGGGCGGAGGACATTTCACCAACGACCGGAAGCTTTTAAAAGCCATGGTGCATGATGCTCCTCAGGCCATACAGTGGCTTGAAAATCTTGGCGTTATGTTTGATAAAGATCCGGAAGGAACCATGCTTACATTGCACGGGGGTGGAACTTCAAGAAAGAGGATGCATTCGGCCGGCGATATGACCGGGGCGGAGATCATGCGTACGCTTAGAGATGAGATAAAAAACAGGCCCGATATTACGGTAGTGGAGTTTGAGCCGGCAGTCGAACTTATATTGGACGATAAGGGGTAGTGCGCTGGAGCCGTTCTTTATAATATGGAAACGGAGAAATACTCTGTTGTCCGGGCCAAGACAGTAATAATTGCAACCGGCGGATTTGGAAGACTCCACATACAAGATTTCCCCACAACCAATCATTATGGAGCTACGGCGGACGGGCTGATCCTTGCCTACAGAGTCGGATGTTCTCTTGTTTTTATGGATGCTTCCCAATTTCATCCGACGGGGGTTATTTTCCCGGAGCATAATGTGGGGCTTCTGATCACGGAGAAGGTGAGAGGCGCTGGGGCCCAGCTTGTCAATATAGACGGCAAGCAGTTTGTTTATCCCCTTGAGCCACGCGACGTGGAGTCCGCGGCAATAATCCGTGAATGCGCCGAGAAGAAAAAGTGCGTCGAAACCCCGACCGGACGTTTCGGCGTGTGGCTGGATTCCCCCATGATAGAGATTTTAAAGGGGGAAGGCGCCGTTCAAAGAGATTTTCCCGCGAAACATCGTCAATTCATGCGCCATGGCATTGATATTTCTAAAGAGCCCATGCTGGTATTTCCCACTCTCCATTACCAGAACGGGGGCGTAAAGACTGAAGAAAATACTGAAACCGAAGTTCCTAATTTGTACGTGGCAGGAGAAGCTTCCGGCGGTGTTCACGGCAGGAACCGTCTAATGGGAAATTCCCTTTTGGATATAACCGTATTTGGAAGACGCGCCGGGCTTGAGGCCGTTTCCAGATGTAAACAGGTAAAAATAGGAAAACTGACGCTTCAGCATGTTAAGGAATATAACGAGAATTTAGTTAAAGCCGGCATTAAGACAGATCGGGTCTCTCCCATGCTCTTACCGGATTATGTCGGTAAGGTGGGATAGTCAAAGGGGTGATTTTAGATGAATATTTATATTGCGGCTACCAGACAGAATGACGGAAAGACTATAGTATCATTGGGTCTTTTAAGCGCGTTACGCAAGAAAGTAAAGAGTGTAGGCTATATGAAACCGGTCGGTCAACAATACAAGATCGTTAATGGCAGAAAGATCGACAAAGACGCTATACTGATGCAAAAGATATTTGGGTTTAAAGATAATCTGTCGTATATGAGCCCTATTGCCATCCCGCATGGTTTCACGGAGAATTATATATTAAGGGGCAAACGTTCGACCTTGGTGAATAAAGTTAAGCGTTCATATAAGAACTTGTCAAAAAACAACAGGTTCGTATTGATAGAAGGAACCGGCCATGCCGGGGTAGGATCCGTATTTGATATGTCCAATGCTGATGTAGCTTCTTTCCTGGGGACAAAAGTCGTTATTGTTTCATGCGGAGGCATCGGCAGACCTATCGACGAGATTATGCTCAATCGCGCTAAATTTCACAATCGGGGAGTGGAAGTCATCGGTGTTATTGTGAATAAAGTCAGGAAAAATAAATATAGTAAGGTCAACCGTTTAGTAAGAGCAGGCTTAGCCAAAAAGAATATTGAGGTGCTTGGAGTGGTACCGTTTGAGGAGGTGCTCTCAAATCCTACGATCTCGGAACTCCTGGAAGACCTGGAAGGAGATCTGATATGCGGGGAAAAAGCGCTAAGCAACGTAGTGGAACGCTTTGTTATCGGAGATGTAGTCGCCCATGAAGCACTGGATCATCTTTCCGGGGGGACGCTTCTGATCACACCGGGAAACCGTGAGGATTTTATTTTTTCAGCTTTGAGCGGATGGGTATTGGGGATCACTGAAAAATATCACATATCCGGCATTGTAGCTACTTATGGCAAAAAACCGCCAAAGAGAGTAATTGATGTTATAAACAGGGCGAATATTCCATTGGTTGTTGTAAAAGGTGATTCCTTTTCTACCGCCAAGGAGATAAGTAATATGATTTTCAAATTGCGGGCAGACGATAAAGAAAAGATCAAAAAAACCGAAGCATTGATTGAAAAATATGTCAATGTAGATAAAATTTACAATATAGCCAAAAGCGCATAAATGATCGGTAAAATGAGGCCCAAACTTACGGAACGTAAGTTTGATGGCCGAATTTGCCCCGCCCTCTATGCTGTATGTTTGTGTAGAGAGGGGCGAAATAAAGAAACTGATAGGTATTATAAAAAACCTACCCTTATAAAAAAGCTTAGAGGGCGGGGTTAATTCGCACTTATGATTTACTCGCACTATCGTGTTCGTAAATCATGTGCTCATTAAAGAGAGGGTGAAGCATGGCTAAAAAGAAAATTCTAATTATTGATGATGATATTGATTATGCGGAATCTATCAAGTTAGTTCTTATGGCAAAAGGTTATGACGCGTCTTACGCGCTGGATAGACAAAAGGGCCTTGAAATGATCGAGCGATCCTGCCCTGATCTGATCATTATGGATGTAATGATGGAAAGGATGAGCGACGGTTTTGATCTCTCCAGGAAACTAAAATGCGATGAAAAATACAAAAATATACCTATTCTTATATTGACAGCTGTCGGAGATAAAACGGGGTTTAAATTTTCTACTGAGGCAGGGGACGAGGCCTGGCTGCCTGTAGATGCTTATGTGGAAAAACCGATAAAACCGGAAGAGTTAGTCTCTAAAGTCGAGAAACTGCTCAAATGAAAGATGTATTTATAGTAGATGGATTGAGGACCCCCATAGGCGGGTTAGGGAAGAGCTTAAAGTCTGTCTCTGCCGTTGATCTTGCGGGGATTGTGATCAAAGCACTTCTTAAGAAGCATAAGATAAAGAAGGATTCCGTAGACGAGGTGATTCTGGGGAATGCCGTCAGCGCCGGTTTAGGACAAAATCCGGCCAGGCAATCTCTTGTGCGCGCAGGATTATCTCCCGAAATACCGGCATTTACAGTGAATAAAGTATGCGGCTCGGGACTAAAATCCGTGATTCTGGCGGCCCAGGCCATATTATGCGGCGATGCGGATATAATTATAGCAGGGGGCACCGAGAATGTTTCGCAGTGCCCGTATTTTTTTTCCAGAGATACAAAAAAAGAAGACTTGAATAAAACAGATACGCGTGATAGCTTGATAAACGACGGACTCTGGTGCAGTTTTAGTGGCGTACATATGGGCGAAATTGCAGATTATACAGCAGAAAAATTTGAGATATCGAGGGAAGAACAAGACAAGTACGCTTTAGAGAGTCATCAGAAGGCTTGTCGCACCCAGGAAAAAGGTTTGTTTCAAAGCGAGATAGTTCCTGTTAAGGTAGAGGGTGATCATGTTTTCAGTATTGATGAAAAGCCGAGAAAGAATACATCAATGGAAAAGCTGGGCAGGATTCCGCCGGCCTTTAAACCTGATGGAACGGTTACCGCGGGAAATTCTCCGGCTCCTGCAGATGGAGCGGCGGCTTTGATTCTTGCTTCAGGGGAAGGACTTAGAAAAAATAAAATTGCACCTACAGCGCGTATCCTTGGTTATACTACAGTAGCAGTCGAACCAAAACTTGTTTTTACCGCTGCCGCATTGGCCGTAGAGAAATGTCTAAAGAAGAGTTCTATTAAGATCGAGGATGTTGATCTTTTTGAGATTAATGAAGCATTTGCCGTTCAGGCGATATTGACGAATAGGCTTACCGGCTTGGATACAAAGCGACTGAATATTTTTGGTGGGACCATTGCACTGGGGCACCCGCTGGGAGCCTCTGGCGCAAGAGGGCTTGTTACAGTGATGAATAGCCTCAGGAGCCAGAAAAAGGAAATTGGTATAACGTCCGTGTGTCTCGGAGGAGGTTGCGCAATATCATTGGCAGTTCAAATGATATGAAAAAAAGCTGTGAACTCACTAAAGGAGGGAGAAATGGCAAAAATATTGATCATTGATGATGACCCCGATATTGTGGAATCGATGAAGGTTATATTAGGGAGTAAAGAATACGAAGTTGCTTTTGCTTACAGCGGAGAAGAGGGATTGAACAAAATAAGGCAGGAAAAGCCGGATCTTATAATCCTTGATATTATGATGGAAACCGGGGATAAGGGTTTCGATGTGGCTAGAAAAGTTAAAAAGGACGAGTCCTATAAAGGCATCCCCATACTTATGTTAACAGCCATTAAGGAAAGAACCGGTTTTGATTTCAGCGAAGAAGCTGGTGATGAGGCATGGCTGCCTGTAGATGATTATTGTGATAAACCGCTTAGGCCGGAAGAATTAATTGCGAAAGTGGAAAATCTTTTGAAAAAAGGATAAAGCATTATGGTTAGCCTAGATCCCACCCAGGGACTTATTGAGAGACTTAATTGGCTCATACGATTAAGATGGATAGCCGTGGCAGGAGTATTTCTAACGGTTTCATTTGTCAACCGGGTACTCGGACTTCCTTTGCCGGTTTTTCCTCTTTACGCGGGGGCCTTCACGCTTGGCTTCTACAATTTTGTGTTTTCATTTTTGTCAGCCCGTTTAAGAAAAAATAAAACGCAAGACCTGTTTAGAACAGCTAATCGGATCGCTAATCTGCAAATCTCTTTTGACCTTGCTACTCTGACCATTTTGATACATTTTTCCGGTGGCATTGAAAATCCTTTCATATTTTATTTTATCTTTCATATGATCATTGCCAGCATTCTTCTTTCTCGATGTGCGGCTTTCCTGCAAGCTACGTTTGCCGTATTCCTATTTTGTTCTATGGTAATCTTGGAATATTTCGGGATTCTGCACCATTATTGTTTAAAAGGGGTCGTTGTTCATGACTTACATGACAATGTCGTATACATTGCGGGAGTTTCTTTTGTTTTTATTTCCACTTTATATATAGCGGTTTATATGGCAACGTCTATTTCGACTAGATTGAGAGAGAGGGAAAAAGGGCTAAAAGAGGCAAATGCGCTTCTGATGGAGAAAGATCGTATAAAAAGTGAATATGTACTGAGGGTTTCGCATGATATCAAAGAACATCTTGCGGCAATACAGAGTTGTATTGAACCGGTAACAGTCGGCATTACAGGCTCGTTAAATGAAGAACAAATGGACTTGCTTCGAAGGGCTGATAGACGCACGGAGAAGCTTTCGTTTTTTGTAAAAGCGCTTTTGGAAATTACGCGTATAAAATTAAGCAAGAAAATTAAAATGGAGTTTTTTCCTTTTAAAGATATGCTTTCCGAGGCTATTGATAATATTTCTTTAAAGGCGAAAAGTAAGAATATATTCATAAGTTCCACTGTAGAGCCAGGCATAGATAAAATCACAGGGGGCAGAGAATACATACTGGAGACCATTACTAATCTTTTGGCAAATGCTGTCAAATATACGCCCCGGCATGGGAAGGTCGATGTAACAGTGAAAGATAAAGAGAGCTCTATTCTTATCCAAATTAAAGATACCGGTATTGGAATACCTGCAAATGAGCTAGCCGAAATATTTGAGGAATTTTACAGGGCTTCTAACGCAAAGCACATAGAAAGAGACGGTTCGGGGTTGGGCCTGTCGATAGCGAAACAGATCATAGAAAGGCATGAAGGAAAGATATGGGCGGAGTCGGAGGTGGGGAAGGGAAGCACTTTTTTCATTGAATTACCAAAATAAGTTTGATATATATATACTTTGATTTTGGAAAATAAAAGATTACCATTTACAGATAAACGGGAAAATTATGTTTTTTAAGGCAATGAATGTGAAGACTTTCTCAGGAGGGTACCGGTTTAAAAGATTCGCGACCCGGCAAGAAGACAGGCTTATCCATCTAGACCCCCCTCCTAAGGTGCTCATTCCTTTATTTCAGGGTTTTGGCACGCCTCTTGAACCGCAAGTAAAAGTAGGAGATAGTGTGCGCGCGGGGCAGATCATTGCCCGCGATGACGAGAAAGTTTCTTCCCCGATACACTCCTCTATTACCGGGAAGGTAATAGACATCAAAAGGGTGAATTATTTTAAACGGGAAGTCACCATGGTCGTTATAGAGGCGGGGAAGGATGAGGATTATCAGAGATTAGACGGACACTCCACAGAGTGGGATAAACTGTCTCCTCAAAAAATCGAAGAATTGATCTATGAGGCAGGAGTGACCTCTTTAGACCGGGAGGGCATTCCTACCCATTTTAAATCTTCCATAATCAATCCCGAAGAGGTGGAAGACCTGATCATTCACGGGGCGGGGTCAGAGCCATATAATATTTCTCTGGATGTTCTTCTGGGAGGTAAGAATCTTTTCAATTTTGTGGAAGGGATAAAAATATTAAAAAAGATCATGCCCAAAGCAAAAGTTCATGTTGCCTTAAACAGCGAGAGAAAGAGACTTATAGAGAGGCTGAGGAAATTAACTTTTAACCTGGATAGGTTTAGTATTTGTCCCGTGATCCCTAAGTATCCCCAGGGTTATGATGAAGTCCTTGTTCCGACCTTGTTGGGAAAAAAATTTCCTTACGGGTATTCTGCCGCAAATATCGGCGTAGTTGTGTTAATGGTCCAGGCTGTTCTGCATGTATACGAAGCAGTGACAGAAGGCAAACCTTTAATTGAAAGGACCATTGCCTTACTCGGCCCGGCGTTCAGGGAAAATATCCATTTGAAAGTAAGAGTAGGCGCTCCCCTAGAATTTATCCTTAAAGATAGACTGAAAAACACAGATTCCCGGATTATCTTAAACAGCCCCCTCACGGGGCCCGAGTTGAATGATCTATCGCTTCCCGTGGATCGGACCTTCTCTCAGATTATTGATATCCCGGAAGACAGAAAAAGAAAATTCCTTGCGTTTTTAAGGCCAGGGATAAGAACGGATTCATATTCACGAGCGTTCCTCTCTGCTCTTTCATTGCAAGGAAGGTCTTTTACTACCAATCTTCACGGCGAGGAAAGACCCTGCATACAGTGCGGCTACTGCATCGAAGTGTGTCCGGTCAAAATAATGCCCACTTTTATTGACAGGCATATCAATATGGGAATAAATGAAAGTCTGATGCGTTATGGAATATTTGATTGCATCGAGTGTAATCTGTGTTCTTATGTTTGCCCTTCAAAGATTCATTTAGCGGATAATATAAAAAACGGTAAAACGAAGTTGATCGATATCGGGTGTGACCATTCTCTATGTATTTTGCCGAAATTCAATCTCAAGGGCCTGGAAGGATATAAGGGAGTTAAAAAGTTACGATGAAGATCATTCGAACAATATTAGACAAAACGGGCGAATTTATGGGGAAGCGCCCCTTCTTAAAACGTTTATACCCCGTATATGAGGCTACGGATGAATTTTTCTTTGGAACCGATAAAGTTGCGGGCATGCCGCATATTGCAGATGGTATCGACATAAAACGGTATATGAGTTTTGTGATTGTCGCGCTTCTTCCGGCTACTATTGCCGGCGTTTATTTGTATGGCCTGCGAGTGCTGGCGGTTATTGCTGTTTCATACATGGCCGGAGGAATGGTTGAAGTTGCTTTTTCTGTATTCAGGAAAAAGCCTATTCATGAAGGTTTTTTAGTGACAGGGTTGATCTTTCCGCTGGTACTTCCTCCCACTGTTCCTTTATTGATGGTAGCGTTGGGTGTCGCATTTGGAGTATTTTTT
>JBHIBX010000004.1:0-19793 GCA_046759285.1 Candidatus Omnitrophota bacterium | reverse complement strand
GGAAAGAAAACATGACTTGCGTATCACTGAACTGGATCTTCACCTCCCCCTCTTCACCCAGAAGTCTCTTTACCTCCTGAGCGGCTTTTGTGGGGACAACCACTTCCTTGTCCACCAGGGTCTTTTTGGGAAGCTTTTTTCTCATCATCGCCATTCTTTTGCCGTCAGTAGCCACGATCGCCAATTCGTCTCCCTTTATCTCCAAAAGCACCCCGTTGAGCACATATCGCGTGTCGTCTTTGCTTATAGCAAAATCCGTCAATGTAAGCATCTCCTTTAAAAGCTGTTGGGGTATTGTTATTGAGTCTCTATCCTTAAACAGGGGTAGTTGTGGGAACTCCTCTTTTGGCAGGCCGAGTATTTTGAAATTGGCTTTTTCGCTTTTGATGCTGATGGAGTTGTTCTTTTTCATTGACAGGCTTATTTCACAGTCTTCAGGAAGAGCCTTTACTATATCGAAAAACTTTTTTGCCGGGACAGTTATCGCACCCCCCTGGTCTGTTTTTGCCTCGATCTCAGAACATATCCCGATATCTAGGTCGGTTGCGGTCAGTTTTAGTCTGTTTTTCTCTGTTTCCAAGAGAACGTTAGACAAAATAGGTAGGCTGCTTTTCTGTGTAACGGCATTTTGGACTATCTGCATTCCATTGAGTAGTGCCTGTTTTTGGGTTGTTAATTCCATCTTTCCTCCTGTATCTTTTCTTCTTAGATACTATTTTATAAAAGATTAGTATGTCGTAGTTTTAGTATATAGGTCCCGTGGATATGTTGATAAGGTAAAAAATATATATATTTAAAAGAATTATACCATAAAAACCTGTGGATGCCTTTTGAATAAAGTGTGAAATCAAAGTGGAAAACATGTAAGAACTATCCACAAGTTGTCAACAATCAAAAAAACGAAGAAGAAAAAACACTGACTTTTTATTTTTTAATCTGGTCTGTCAGTTTTTGCACAAGTGAGCGGACACTTTCTTCCTCGCCAAGCTCCCGCCCTATCTTTTCGTATGCGTGTAGAACGGTTGTGTGGTCCCTGCCCCCAAAAAACCCACCAATATCCGGAAGCGAATGTTCTGTTAGTTCTCGGGAGAGGTACATAGCCAGTTGCCGCGGGTAGGCAACCGCCCGGGTCCGCTTTTTTGCTTTCATGTCGGAAACCTTCATCCCAAAGTAGTCCGCCACAACCTTCTGTATCTGATCGATACTTATCTTTTTATCGTCTTCCTTGATCATCCCCTTTAAAACCTCTTTCGCGAGGTCGATGGACAGCTCCCCACCCGTGAGTTTTGCGTAAGCCACGACGCGGATAAGACCCCCCTCCATTTCACGGATGTTGGTCTTTATCTTATCTGCTAGGAAGTACAGCACATCCTGGGGGACATGGACAGATTCGTTCTCTGATTTTTTGCCGAGGATAGCTGTTCTTGTCTCAAAGTCCGGAGGCTGTATGTCGGCGACAAGGCCCCAGGCAAAACGCGACACAAGCCGCTCTTCAAGATCCGGTATGTCCTGGGGAGACCTGTCGCTCGAGACCACTATCTGTTTATGCGCGTCAAAGAGCTTGTTGAACGTGTGGAAGAACTCTTCCTGGGTGGACTCCTTTCCCGCGATGAACTGTATATCATCGACAAGAAGGACATCGACATTCCGGTACATCTCGCGGAATTTAGCCGTGGTCCTTGTGCGTATGGCATTTATCAGCTGGTTGGTAAATTCCTCACTTGAAATATAGAGGACCTTGGCCTTGGAGTGCTTTTCCAGGATCTCATGCCCCATTGCCTGCATCAAATGGGTCTTGCCAAGCCCGACCCCGCCGTACAGGAACAAAGGATTGTACACCTTAGAAGGCTTTTCGCAGATAGCACGGGACGCGGCGTGAGCAAACCTGTTGCTCTGTCCGACGACAAAATTTTCAAACGTATATTTAAGATTAAGGCCGATTTCCTGGTGTCTGCTCTCGGGCATCTGCCGACCGCCGCCAAGGACAGACTTAAGCCATCCCACGGACTTTTCTTTCGTAGGGGCTTCTGTTTCTGCAGGCGTGGCGGGAGAGTTTTCCGTAACTTCGAAACGGATATCCAGGGCCTTCCCGGCGCTTTGCTGGATGGCCGCCTTTATAAGGCTGAAGTACTTCTCTCTTATCCAGCCTTCAAAGAATTTATTCGGGACGCCGAGAGATATGACGCCATCATCCAGGGAGACCTGTTTTATAGGAAGAAACCAGGCGCTAAAGACCTGGTCGTTTACTTCAGACTTAAGGGAAGCCAGAGCTTTTTCCCAAATGCTTTCCATGATTTTTGCAGAGGTTTTCAAAAAGAAAGAAACAAGTTATTAACAAATTATCCACAGAAGGGGATAAAACAAAATATCCGGCTTTGTGGACGAAAATCATTATATACATTCACCCTGGGCAATGCAAGTCTTTTTTTGATGAATTTCAGGCTTGAATTAGTGTTAGGGTGTTTTATAATCTTAAATCCCTTTTGACATAATAGCACGAAAAGGAGTCTTTCAGTGAAAAAAAAGCTACGGCCAAAATCGAATTTAAAAAGGAAAAGAAAACACGGATTCCGCAAGCGAAGCAGCTCCCGCATGGGAAAAGCGATTTTGAAAAGAAGGCGCAAAAGAGGACGCAAGAAATTATCCGCGTGAAAATAGAACGCATACGAAAGACGGCTGATTTTCAGGACGTCTTAAAAAACGGGAAAAAGGTGCACGGCGGAAAGTTTTCCCTATATACAAAGCGGGACAAGAGCATCAAGACCGCCAAAGCAGGAGTTGTCATACCGAAGAGATTTGCGCCGAAAGCCGCGCAGAGAAACTATATCAGGCGCGTAATAAACGCGACTTTTCGCGAACATAGCGCCTCCCTTGATCGCGGAATACTGGTAGTTACAAGGCTTTCCCGCGAAGTAAGGGACATTAAAAAAAGAAACCTGTCAAAAATAATCAAGGAAGAAATCAGGAAGCTTTTTAAAAAGAGCGGAATCATAAAATGAAAAAGATACCGATATTGCTTATAAAGGCGTATAAAAAAGTTGTAAGTCCTTTTTTTATAAAGAGTTGCAGATATAGTCCCACCTGTTCAGAGTATGCGATCGAAGCCTTTGAAAAATTTGGTTTGTTTAGAGGCACAGCGCTGGCGGCCTGGAGGGTGCTTAGGTGTAATCCGTTTTCCCGGGGAGGATTCGATCCCGTGATCCGGGACGCAAAAGAAGAAGCTTGATCATGGAAAAAAGATTAATTATAGCAATAGCCTTGTCGCTGATAATCCTTCTGGCCTTTCAGAGATTTTTCAAGGCTCCCCCTGTCCGCGAAGGCCAGAAAGCGGCGGAGCCGACCCGGCCTGTAGCTGTTGCCCCAACCCCTGCTCCGGCCCCCGCTCCGGTGCCTGAAGAGCTGCCCAAGGGCGAAGAGACGGTCGTCCAGACGGAAAAGCATACCATAGTTTTTACCGATATAGGCGGGGCCATCAAAGAGATCGACTTGAGGGATTTTAAGGGCGACAAAGAAGAAGAACTTGTTTTGTGCAAAGCCGGTCCGGGAGAAGGCATTTTTGCCATATCTAGCCCGAATCTTCCGGAGATCGAAACAGGCCGATACAAGATGACAAGGGGGGAAAACTTTATCGAATACCGCCTTGTTGAGCCGGGCGTAGCGGAGGTGACCAAAAGATACAGTTTTTATAAGTCCTTTAATTATATGGACTTAAGTGTCTTAATAAAAAACCTTTCTTCCAGAAATATCCATTTTTCGTATGAAATAAAAGGCCCTTCCGGGGTCGAAAGAACTGAAAAGATTACGGGCAGAAGCTTCCTGGAATCTGCCACAATGGTTGACGACAAAGTTCTTAGAAAAAAGAGCGTTAAAGGAATGCAGGAAAAAACAGGAAGCATATCCTGGGCGGCGCTAAAGAACAGATATTTTGCGCTTATTCTGAAACCTTTCAATCCGCCCTATTCAGCGATCGTCAGGGAAGCCCCCGATAAAGGAATGTCGATGGCGCTAAGAAGCCGCGTCTATACACTAAAACCTGGAGAGAGCATCGAAGACTCCTACCTCATCTATGGTGGCACTCTTAGCGAGAACAGGCTGGCAGCGATCGGATACGGAATGGAGAACGTCCTTGATTATGGCATTTTCGGAGGAGTAAGCAAAATGCTTTTATCGATATTAAGGTTTTTCCATAAAGGGACAAGGAACTGGGGTGTTGCGATCATCCTGCTGACAATGCTCATAAATGCCGTTTTGTTTCCCCTGACGAAAAAAAGCGTCACATCAATGCACCAAATGAAAACGATCCAGCCACATATGCAAAAACTGAAGGAACTGCATAAAGACAATCCGCAGAAACTAAACAAGGAGATGATGGAGCTGTACAAGAAGTACAACGTCAACCCCTTGAGCGGATGTCTGCCGCTTCTGTTGCAAATGCCGGTTTTTATTGCGCTCTACCAGGGCTTAATTCGTTCAGTAGAGCTAAAAGGGGCTTCTTTTTTATGGATAAAGGACCTTGCAAGACCGGACGCAGTCAAGCTGCCTTTTTCGCTTCCGGTCATCGGGGCCTCAATAAACATTTTGCCGCTTCTCATGGTTGGTATGATGGTTGTCCAGCAAAGAATTTCTCAAGGGGCAACAGCAGCGGCAATGACGGACGAACAAGCCAGCCAACAAAAGATGATGATGGTCGTTTTTCCTCTGGTTTTTGGTTTTCTTTTTTACAACATGCCATCTGGCCTGGTTCTTTACTGGCTTACAAATACTGTTTTGATGACTGCCGAACAGAAACTGATGGCCAGAAGGTTTGAGCATGAATGAGCGGAACTTATGACAAAAAAAGAAGTTAAGACAATAGAAGTCGAAGACATAACCGTTGAAGGAGCCATTCGGAAGGCCCTGCGAATCCTTCATGCGAAGAAAAGCGATGTTACAATAAGGGTTCTCAAAGAAGAACACAAAGGTCTTTTTGGCATGAAGGGCGCGGACAGCGCAAAGATCAAAGCAACACTCAAAACTCCTCACTAAGTTTCCACGTGGAAACCTTTTTTTATTTTTCCCACTTTCTTGACTTTGTAGAAATCATATGCTATATTTCTCAAAAGAGAAATTTTTTAATGTTTCCACGTGGAAACCACCCTTCTTGACTTATGAAAAAAATTGCGATTTGTAACCAAAAAGGCGGAGTTGCAAAAACAACAACAGCCATCAACCTATCCGCTTACCTTGCTTTAAAAGGCAAAAGAACGCTCCTTGTTGATGCAGATCCGCAAGCAAACGCCACAAGCGGTCTCGGCATCGATAAGAAGGGAATCGAATACAGCATTTACGATGTTCTTCACGAGCATATCAGCCTGGACCAAGCCATAAAAGAAACAGAGATCGAATTGCTTTCGATCGTGCCTTCAAACATTAATCTTACGGGAGCGGAAGTCGAATTGGTGAATGTCATGGGGCGCGAATACAGGCTTAGAAAAGCCGTGGACGCAATGCAGCGAGAGTTCGATTTTCTTATTATAGACTGTCCGCCGTCTTTGGGACTTCTGACCATAAATGGTCTGACAGCAGTTAATTCAGTGATTATTCCGATACAGTGCGAGTACTATGCGCTGGAAGGATTAGGGCAGCTAATGAGCACTGTAAACCTCGTGCAGGAAAATCTGAATGACGGACTAAAGGTCGAAGGTGTTTTAATGACAATGGCTGATTATAGAACGAACCTGACTAAAGAAGTCATCAACGAAGTAAAAAATCACTTTGGCGGGAAAGTCTATAATACTGTAATTCCAAGGACGGTCAAACTTACAGAAGCGCCTGGGTTCGGAAAGCCGATCGCGCTTTACGATGAGGCATCCCTGGGAGCTAAAAAATATGACGAATTAACTCGTGAAGTTTTAGGCATTCCATTTGAAAAAGAAGTTTTAAATATCGCGGAGGGTGATTATGGAGAAAAGACTGGGTAAAGGGCTAGATGCGCTGATTCCGGGAGATTTGAGTAAGGTCAAAGAAAAGGTAGAAAATCTTAAGCTCACCGACATCACTCCGAGTAAATTTCAGCCGCGGAAACGTTTTCCTTCCGATAAAATGGACGAACTCTTAAGTTCGATCCGCGAGAAAGGGGTAATCCAGCCGATCCTTGTCAGGCCCGTTGATGAAGGATATGAGCTTATTGCCGGTGAACGTAGATGGCGCGCCGCGCAGGAACTTCAATTTGATGAGATACCGGCGATCATAAAAAACAATGTAAGCGACGCGAACTGTCTGGAAATATCGATTATTGAGAACATCCAAAGGGACGACCTGAATCCGATAGACGAGGGAAATGCCTATAAAGAGCTTATGGAAAAATTCGAGTATACGCTGGATAAGATCGGCCAGATGGTAGGAAAGGATAAAACGACGATCTCTAACAGTTTGCGGCTTCTCACGCTTCCCGATGATGTGCGCAAACTTCTGGAAGAAGGAGCAATAAGTGCGGGCCACGCAAAAGCCCTTTTATCGATTTCCGGCGAAACCAAGCAAAAAAGGCTTGCCCGGAAGATAATAAGAAAAGGCTTGTCAGTAAGGCAGATCGAGCAGATCGTCTCCAGGACGCCGGAAAACGAGCAAAAGAGGCGACAGCGAAAAGACCCGGAGATTTTACGGGTCGAAGAGGAGCTGCAGCACCGCCTGGGCACGAAGGTGAACATACGCCAGGGGAAAAAGAGGGGCCGCATCGAGATACAGTATTTCTCGAATGACGATTTGCAGCGCCTGCTCAATCTCATCCTTCGTTAATATGTCATTCCGAGCGAGGCCGAAGGCCGAGTCGAGGAATCTATTATAAGCTCCCTCGACTCACTCGCTAGTTTACCCTGAGCGAAGTCGAAGGGCTCGTTCGCTCGGGATAAAATTCGGCCATCCAACTTACATTCTCTTCGCTCCGTAAGTTGTGGCCTCATTTTACTTGACAATTCCGTCCAAAAGTAGTATCATCTTCAAGGACTAAAGGCCTTTTAAACCGGTCCAGAGAGACCGGAAAAGGAGAAAAAGATGGATACTAACAAATATATCATGAAGCCTGCTTGTCATACGACAGGGAGGCTTTTTTTGTGTTTGCAGAAGAAGGGGATATTATGAATTTGAAGGTAAAATCAAGAATACTTGACGAGGAAGGTGTAAAAAGGACTCTTTTGAGGATCTCCCATGAAATACTGGAGAAAAACAGGGGAACGAAGGGCCTTGTCGTGATAGGCATCAAGTACAGGGGCGCGTATTTGGCGGAAAGAATAGCGAAAAACCTGAAAACAATAGAAGGGGAAGACGTCCCCGTCGGGGCCATGGATATCACCCTCTACAGGGACGACCTCACCGAGATAGCGGAGCAGCCCGTCGTGCACGGCACAGAAATAGATTTTGATATAACCGGAAAAAAGGTGATCCTTGTAGACGATGTCCTTTTTAGCGGCAGGACGGTAAGATGCGCGTTGGACGAGCTGATAGATTTCGGCAGACCCGCGTATATACAGCTGGCCGTTCTTATAGACAGAGGACACAGGGAGCTGCCAATAAGGCCGGATTTTGTCGGGAAAAATGTGCCCACATCAAAAAGCGAATCCGTCGAAGTAAGGCTAAAGGAGACCGACGGAAAAGAAGAAGTGGTTGTTCTTGAAGGAAAGCAGGGATAGAGAGCATGAAGCAAAAAGAAAAGAAATGGACAAAAAAACATCTTCTCGGGATCGAAGAACTGTCGCCGGAAGAGATCTTAATGATCCTGGACCAGGCGGCGAACTTTAAAGAAGTTCTCGAAAGGCCGATACCCAAGGTCCCGACATTGCGCGGAAAGACAATAGTCAACCTTTTTTGTGAGCCGTCAACACGCACAAGGGCTTCTTTCGAACTTGCCGCGAAAAGACTGAGCGCCGACACGCTGAACGTCACGACATCCTCTTCAAGCTTTCTCAAGGGAGAGACACTCAAGGACACGGCGAGAAATATCGAGGCGATGAAAATAGACATGCTCATCATGCGGCACGCTTGCGCGGGCGCTCCGCATTTTCTGGCCAAGCACGTTGATGCCGCAGTGATCAATGCGGGCGATGGGGCGCATGAACACCCCACACAAGCGCTTCTTGACGCCTTTACCATAAGGGAAAACCGCGGGAAAATAAAAGGGCTGAAGGTAAGCATTATAGGAGATATAGCCCACTCAAGAGTCGCTCGAAGCAATATCTGGACCCTGACGAAACTCGGGGCGGAAGTTACAGTATGCGGTCCCAAGACGATGATGCCCGCGCAGATAGAAAAGATGGGAGTCCGGGCGACATATGATATTAAGGAAGCACTGAAAGGGGCAGACGTCCTTAACGTGCTGAGGATACAGCTTGAAAGGCAGAAAAAGCCGATATTCCCAAGCATAAGAGAATATATCAAATGCTATGGTGTAAATAGTGACCTGCTTGAGAAGTACGCGAAGAAAGATGTTCTCATCATGCACCCGGGGCCTATAAACAGGGGCGTGGAGCTCACGCAGGATGTGGCTGACGGGAAATATTCCGTTATACTGGATCAGGTCACGAACGGAGTTGCTATAAGAATGGCGGTGCTTTTCCTGCTAAGTATGGGAAAAACTAAGTATGGAAAAAACTAAGTATGGGAAAAAGGTAAAAGTGGAGTGATTTACCCAAAAAATAGCTATAAATAAGCAAAAAATGGAGTGAAAATGAAAATCCTTATAAAGAATGGTAGGGTGATAGACCCAGAAAAAGGCCTGGATAAAAAAGGCGATATACTAGTGGAAAAGGGAAAGATCGCAAAAGTGGAGAGCTCAATTACTTCAGGTGCGGACGAGACAATTGACGCAAAAGGCAAGATCGTAGCGCCCGGGTTTATTGACATGCACACGCATCTGCGAGAGCCTGGCGGGGAAGACAGAGAAACTGTCGAAACAGGCCTGAGGGCCGCAATAAAGGGCGGCTTTACGACAGTGTGCGCCATGCCAAACACGGATCCACCGTGTGATGGCCAGACGCAAGCGAAATTTCTCCTGGAAAGAGCAAGGCAGGTGCATCTTGCGAACCTTTTGCCGGTCGGGGCAATAACAAAGAAGAGAGAAGGCAAACAACTGACAGAGATGGCAGAGTTAAAAGAAGCCGGGTGCCTTTCGGTTTCAGACGACGGCAGTTCTGTTGAAGACGCGGCGCTTATGCGAAGCGCCCTGGAGTACGCTTCTATGGCAGGCCTTTTGGTCATATCACACTGCGAGGACGAAAACCTGTCCGGGGACGGCGTTATGCACGAAGGGTATTGGTCTACGGCATTGGGGCTTGCGCCCATTCCGGCAGAGGCTGAAACAGTAATGGTTGAGAGGGACGTGCGCCTTGCGGAGCTTGCGGGAGCGCGGCTTCACATTGCGCACTTGAGCGCTGCCGGAAGCGTAGAAATCATAAGGCAGGCGAAGAAGAGGGGCGTCAAAGTTACGGCGGAAGTCACGCCGCATCATATTGCCTTGACAGACGAAGACCTGAAAGCATATGATACGAACCTGAAAGTCAATCCGCCACTGCGCTCTAAAGAGGATGTAAGCGCGCTCAAAAAGGGCCTCAAGGACGGGACGATCGATGCTATAGCCACTGATCACGCGCCTCATTTGGTAAATGAGAAAGAAAAAGAATTTGATTATGCCCCTTTCGGGATGATAGGCCTTGAGACGGCATTTTCCCTTTGTGTCATGAATCTTGTCGATGAGGGGGATTTGGATTGGAAAGCTCTTATAGAAAAAATGTCATCAAACCCTGGAAGGATCTTGAATTATGGCAGGGGAACGCTCGCGGAAGGCTCGCCGGCTGACATAGTGGTTATAGACCCGGAGAAGGAATGGGTTTACGCGGAAGAGCCGGTTGAATCGCGCTCAAAGAATTCGCCTTTCATCGGGAAGAAGATGAAAGGCGCCGTCACGGACGTTCTAGTTGACGGACGTGTTGTGGTCAAAGACGGAAACATAACATAGCGCCATGCAGGAGACTAAATTTATAGTTACCCAGGAACTCGGAAAACTGGCAAAGTGGCTCAGGATCCTGGGCTACGATTGTGTTTATTATGACGGGAAAGAAGTCCCCGACCTCATTATTCAGACCATCCGAGACAAGAGGATCCTTTTAACGAGAAGTTCAGCTTTGACTAAATACAAAGGCATTAACGTGATTGTGATAAACAGCGATCATGTTGAAGAGCAAGTGGAACAGGTGATCAAAGAACTGGGACTCAAGCTGGAAGACGAAAAGCTTTTCCGAAGATGCGTTGAATGCAACTTTGAGTTGGAGGACATGCCGAAGGCCAAGGCCGAAGGCAAGGTCCCCGAATATGTATTCCAGACCCAGGAGGCTTTTAAAAGGTGCCCCCGTTGCGATAAGATATTCTGGAAGGGAACACACTGGGACATGGTAGGTAAATGGCTCGAAAAAAGAAAGTTTTAAAAGCAAAAATCATTTCTAACAGGAAAATAGCCCCGGACCATTATGAAACGGAACTTGACGCACCGTACTTGGGGGCAAATTCCTCCCCCGGTCAGTTTGTGTCTGTCAAGATCCAGGATGAGGGCACCGACCCCCTGCTCAGGATTCCTTTAGGGGTTCACCAGAAAACAAAAAAAGGCATAAACCTGCTTTACAAGGTTGTTGGCCCGGGGACCAGGCTTTTAAGTTTAAGGAAAAAGGGAGAGGTCATCAGTGTTCTTGGCCCTTTGGGCAACGGGTTTGACCTCGGCCCTCTTTTGAAAAAGAAGAACGCACGGGCAATCCTTGTTGCGGGAGGACACGGCGTTGCCCCGCTTTATGCTCTGGCAAAAGCTATTACGAAGGAGAAAAGACCGATTACCGTCTTTATCGGGGCGTGCGAGGCCAAACACATAGTCTCTGCGGGAAAATTCAGAAAACTGAAAGCGAAAGTTAAGACAGCAGCGGAAAAAGGAGAATGCGCATGCGTGGGCTATATTACGGAACCCTTGAAAGAATATTTGAGGAAAAATAAAGAGCAGGCTAAGAACTCCTTTATTTATGCCTGCGGTCCAAGGCCCATGCTTGCGACAGTGGCAAGCGAAGCAAAAAAATCGAATATCCCCGCGCAAGTCTCTCTCGACGCGTACATGGCTTGCGGGATAGGTACGTGTCTTGGATGCGCCATCGAGACCACCGCCGGATACAAGCTTGTCTGTAAGGATGGCCCGGTGTTTGATGCGCAGGAGATCAAATGGAAATATGTGTGCTAAAGGAGATGCATGGATCTGTCGGTTAAGATAGGAGGCGTGACGTTCAAGAACCCGATATGGGTGGCTTCGGGGACATTCGGTTACGGAGAAGAATATAAAGATTTTTTGAACCTGAACGAAGTAGGCGCCATCATCACTAAGACGGTAACGCTGGAGGCGCGCGAGGGCAATCTACCGCCCCGTGTTGCCGAGACCCCATCAGGCCTGCTTAACTCCATAGGACTGGAAAATAAAGGCATCCTTCATTTTAAGGAAGAGATATACCCTCCGCTTAAAAAGCTGAAAACAAAAGTGGTTGTCAGCATCGCCGGGCTGAAAGAAAATGAATTCCTCAAGTGCGCGGAAGAATTGACAGGCAAACATTCGCCGGACGCGATAGAACTGAACCTTTCCTGTCCCAACGTGAAACATAAGGAAGAAAGTTCTTGGCTGTTTTCGCAGGACGCCAGGGCCACCGAAAGAATAGTCTCAGCGGTGAAAAAGAAGGTAAAATGCGCCCTTATAGTGAAGCTTACCCCTAACGTGACGGATATTGTAAGGATCGCCAAAGCGGCCGAATCGGGAGGAGCAGACGCAGTCTCGCTCGTTAATACGTATTCCGGGATGGCTGTTGACGCGGAGGAGATGAAACCGCTTCTTGGAAACGTGATCGGGGGGTTAAGCGGACCGGCCATTAAGCCCTTAGCGCTTAAGGCGGTATGGGAAGTTTACAAAAGCATCAAGATCCCGGTGATAGGCATAGGGGGGATCATGACCGGCACCGACGTGGCCGAATTTATGCTCTGCGGCGCGAAGGCGGTCCAGATAGGGACGGCGAACTGTGTTGATCCTGATGCCCACGCGCGGATCTTAAAAGAATTCAAGGCGTATTTAAAGAGGAAAAAGATAGACAAGGCGAATAAGCTGGTAGGAAAGCTGAGGGCGGCATGAGAGAAAAAAACAGGCTGATAGTAGCACTGGACGGTGACAATTACGAGCAAGCAGAAAAACTTATCGACACCCTTTCTCCGGAAGTGGATATTTTCAAAGTAGGAGCGGCGCCGTTTACGGCGTATGGCCACGAGGTATTGAAAAAGATCAATGAAGCCGGAAAGAAGGTTTTTCTGGACCTGAAGGTCCACGATATTCCTAATACTGTGGCGAACGCTGCCCGGGCCGCCGCTGAAAAGAGAGTTTTTATGATGAACTTCCATTGCCTTGGAGGCGGGCGCATGCTAGAGGCGGCCGCACGCGGGGCGAAAGAAGGAAGCGAGATTTCCGGGGGAAAGCCGCCCATTCTATTGGGGGTCACGGTTCTTACCAGCATGAGTGACGAAGACATGCGAGAAATAGGCCTTGCCGGGCGGGTGCAGGATAAAGTGCTTGAACTTGCGCGACTGGCAAAGGATTCCGGTCTCGACGGAGTTGTGGCTTCAGCCCAGGAAGCCCACCTCATAAAGGAAAAAATAGGAAAAGACTTTATCGTAGTGACGCCGGGCGTCCGTCCGGAATGGGCTCAAGCCGGAGACCAAAAAAGAATAGTCACACCCAAACAGGCAATCGAAGGCGGAGCCGATTATATTGTTGTGGGCAGGCCCATAATCAAAGACGATGATCCGCTTGGAGCGGCAAAGAAGATCATTAAAGAAATGGAGCGGCCATGAACGAAAGACAAATTATGGAGATCTTTACTAATATAGGGGCTTATCAGCACGGGCATTTCAAGCTTTCCAGCGGACTGCATTCCGGAGCGTATTTGCAGTGCGCCCTGGTTTTGCAGGACCCGGTCCTTGCCACGCGCCTGTGTGAGATCCTGGCGGATAAGTTCAGGCCCGATGCACCCGATATTATTATAGGCCCCGCGCTGGGCGGGGTAGTCTTGGCGTATGAGATGGCGCGGGCCTTAAACGCCCGGGCGATCTTTGCCGAAAGAGACGCGGAAGGAAAGATGCTTCTTCGCAGAGGTTTCAGGGTCTCTCCCGAAAATAAAGTGCTTATCGTGGAAGACGTCCTTACGACAGGCGGCTCGGTCAAAGAAGTCATAAAACTCCTTAAGGAGGAAAGTGTAACTCCTGTAGGGATAGCCTGCCTGGTCAACAGGAGCACGGAAATAATAGATTTTGGTGGTATAAAATGCGAAAGCTTGATAAAATTGGATATTCCAGCTTTTGAGGAGATAGACTGCCCCCTCTGTCAGGAGGGGATGCCTATTACTAAACCAGGGTCCAGGTGAAATGAGGACACAGCTTATGGAGCGGAGCGACATAAGTTGTAAGTCCGAAATTTATCCTGAGCGACACCGAGCAAGTGAGCGAAGCGAACGCATCGAGGTGGAGTCGAAGGATCTATAAAGTGTGAACAGACCCCTCGACTTCGCTCGGGGTTAATTCGACCAAATAACTTACGTGCACAATGTACACGTAAGTTATGGTCTCATTAAAGGAGGATGCGGCATGGAGATGGATCTTCAGAATATAATAGATAAATTAAAACAGGAAGGGGTCGGCGAGGCCGAGAAAAAAGCCGAGGATATTATACATCAGGCCGAAAAAAAGGCTTTGAGCATCGCGGAAGAGGCAAAGGGCAGGGAAGAAGAGATCATAAGAAAAGCCGAGCAGGAGGCCGAAAGACTTAGAAAAAACGGCGAGGAAGCAGTTCGGCAGGCTTCGCGGGATGTCCTGCTTAGTTTGCGCGAACAGATTACCGGCCTTTTTGACAGGATCGTAAGGCAAGAAGTGGCCGGTCAGATGTCTCCTGCTGTATTAAAAGAAATGATCGTAAAACTGGCAAGTAAGTTTGAAAAAGACGAAACGCTTGATGTGGAGATCCTCTTAAGCGAAAAAGATAAGAAGGACCTGGAAAAGACGCTTTTTGCAGCCCTGAAGGGAGAGATGAAAAAGGGAATTACGCTAAAAGCCTCCCCCAAGGTTGAACACGGTTTTCTTATAGGTATAAAAGGCAAGAGTTCCTATTATGATTTTACGGATGAGGCTATCGCCGAAGCGTTCATGGCTCATCTCAATCCGAAGATAACGGAGATCCTGACCTCCGGCAAATAAAATGTCCAATAAATACTACTACCTTGTAGCATCGCTTCCATACCTGAAATTCGAGGCTGAACCGCCTCTTTCAAGGGAGGATTTTATTTCGGAATGCGAGAAATGGCTTTCGCCCGAGGAAATGAAAGTAGTGCTTTCTGCGGATCTGGAGGCTTTGAAGAAGTTTGACGCGGGTCTTTCCAGAGAACTGGTGCGTGTCAGAACGGAAAGGAAAACCACCGGCTCCTTCAAAGCCGGCGAGCTTTTGAAGGGCGTTATGGAACAGGAAAACCCTTTGCTTATGGAGAAAACGCTTGAAAAACTAAGGTGGGATTTTATAGAAGACAAAGAAACAGAGTATATGTTCGACGTAAGCTGGCTTGCGTTTTATTTTTTAAAATTACAGATACTTGAGAGACTGGCGGGATTTAATAAGGATAAGGGGGAAGCTTACTTTTACGAATTATGCGAGGTACATTATGAATAAAAAGAACGGCAAGATCGTTTCTATTATCGGTAACATGATAACCGTAGAGTTCGAGGGTGATATTATCCAGAACGAGGTCGGGTATGTCCTGAGCCAGGGGAGGAGGCTCAAATCAGAAGTCATAAGAATAAGCGGGAATACCGCTTATTTGCAGGTTTTCGAATATACGAAAGGGATAAAAGTAGGCGATGAGGTCGAATTTTCTGGAAAGATGCTTTCGGTGCAGCTGGGTCCCGGGCTTCTGGCGCAGATCTATGACGGCTTGCAGAATCCTCTTCCGGAACTTGCCGAAGAGCATGGGTTTTTTCTTCCGGTCGGTGTGGAGCTGAGCGCCCTTTCGTTTGAAAAAAAATGGGAATTTACCCCGGAAGCAAAAAAGGGAGATAAAGTTATCGCGGGAAGCGTCCTGGGATCGGTTCCGGAAGGGATCTTCAGGCACAAGATAATGGTGCCTTTTGATCTCAGAGGCGAATATGAAGTGCAGGAGGTAGCTTCCAAAGGCAGCTACACGATCGATAAAAAAATAGCGGCTCTAAAGGACTCCAAAGGGGGAAAAGTAGATGTAAGCATGACATTTGACTGGCCGGTAAAAGTTCCGATAGAAGCGTTTGAAGAAAAACTGGAGTCCAAAGAAACCCTGGTTACAAGGATAAGGATCATTGACACAATGTTTCCCGTCGCCAAGGGAGGGACGTATTGTATACCCGGCCCGTTCGGTGCCGGGAAAACGGTTTTGCAGCAGATAACCAGCCGCCATGCAGAAGTGGACATAGTTATCATAGCGGCGTGCGGTGAAAGGGCCGGCGAAGTTGTCGAAACTCTTCGACAATTTCCCAAGCTTGTAGACCCGCGCACGGGAAAATACCTCATGGAACGAACCATAATCATCTGTAATACATCATCCATGCCTGTTGCCGCCAGGGAAGCTTCTGTTTACACGGGAGCGACTCTCGCCGAATATTACAGGCAAATGGGGCTCAATGTCATTCTTTTGGCGGACTCCACTTCCCGCTGGGCGCAGGCAATGAGGGAGATATCAGGGAGGCTTGAAGAGATACCCGGCGAAGAAGCCTACCCCGCATATCTTGAGTCCCGCATAGCCAGCTTTTACGAAAGGTCGGGGCTTGTCAGGCTTCATGATGGTGAAATCGGAAGCCTTACGATCGGCGGCACGGTAAGCCCCGCCGGCGGCAATTTTGAAGAGCCGGTGACACAGGGAACGCTTAAAGTAGTCGGCGCTTTCCACGGACTTTCCCGGGATAGGGCCGAGGGAAGGAAGTTCCCGTCCGTTGATCCCCTGGCAAGCTGGAGCAAGTATAAAAGTTTTATCGACCAGGACGAGATCGACACGGCAAGGAATATATTGACCAGGGGCGAAGGTGTGAACCAGATGATGAAGGTAGTCGGCGAAGAAGGCACGTCCCTGGAGGATTTCGTGATCTATCTTAAAAGCGACTTTCTCGACAGCGTTTATTTGCAACAGAATGGTTTTGACGAAGTAGACGCTTCAACTTCGGAAGAACGGCAGAAATATGTTTTCTCGAAGGTATGCGAAGTTTTAAGAAAGAACTTCACTTTCGAAGACAAAAATGACGCGAGAAATTTTTTCTACAACCTGAGACACTGCTTTATAGACTGGAACTACAAAAAGTGGGAGTCCGACGAATTTAAAAAGCAGGAGCAGGAAATAGACAGTTTACTGGAAGGCGGAAAGAATGAGAAAAGTATGCACTAGGATATTGAGCATTGCAGGGAACGTTGTAACCGTCAGAGCTGAAGGGGTGTCCTATCAGGAACTTGCGGAGATATCGACTTCAATGGGGACCTCTTTGGCCCAGGTTATCCGTCTTGACGGAGACGCCGTGCACCCGCAGGTGTTCGCAGGGGCAAGGGGCATTTCCACCGGGGACGAGGTGCGCTTTCTGGGGCATCCGATGAAAGTGGGTTATACCTCCAACATGCTGGGAAGGATCTTTAACGGGAGCGGCCAGCCGAGGGATGGCGGCCCCTCCATAGAGGAGAACCTGATCGAAATAGCCGGGCCGGCGGTAAATCCGGCTAAAAGAATAATACCCAAAAATATGGTAAGAACGAACATCCCGATGATCGACCTTTTTAATTCTTTAGTTGAATCACAGAAACTGCCGATATTTTCGGTCTCAGGTGAACCATATAATGAACTTCTTGCCAGAATAGCCCTTCAGGCGGAAGTGGATATTATCGTTCTGGGAGGCATAGGCCTTAAATACGACCAGTATATCTACTTCAGGAATACGCTCGAGGAAGGAGGGGCTTTAAGCCGATCCATATTTTTTATTCATACCGCTGCGGATCCGATAGTCGAGGGGCTTATGGTGCCGGATCTTTGTCTGGCCGTGGCCGAAAAATTCGGACTTGAAGGGAAAAAGGTCCTGACGCTTCTTAGCGATATGACGAACTTTTCTGACGGGTTAAAAGAGATAGCGATAACGATGGAACAGGTCCCTTCTAACAGAGGGTACCCGGGCGACCTTTACAGCCAGCTTGCCGCTCGGTATGAAAAAGCGGTTGATTTTGAAGGGGCGGGTTCGCTCACGGTCTTGGCAGTTACTACAATGCCGGGGGACGATGTTACGCACCCCGTTCCCGACAACACAGGGTATATCACTGAAGGACAGTTCTACCTCAGGAACGGCAGAATAGAGCCTTTTGGGTCCCTGAGCCGCCTTAAACAGCAGGTAAACAAAGATACCCGCAGCGATCACAGGGCTATAATGGACGGCATGATACAGCTTTACGCGCAGTACAGAGAGACTGAAGATAAAAGGTCCATGGGGTTCAGAATGAGCGATTGGGATAGAAAGCTTTTGAAATACGGGGATCTGTTCGAGAGCCAGATGATGGATCTTAAGGTAAATATACCTCTTGAAAAAGCCCTGGACGACGGCTGGAAGATCCTATCGGAATGTTTCAAGCCGGAAGAGACGAACTTTCGCACGGAACTCATAGAAGAATACTGGCCCAAATAATATTATGGCGAAAATAAGACTTACCAAGAACGAATTAAAAAAGCAGAAAGACGAACTAAAAAGGTATACGCAGTATCTTCCCACGCTGCTTTTGAAAAAACAGCAGCTTCAGATGGAAATACTAAAGATCCATCACCAGATGGAGGATATAAAGAAGGAAAAAGCATATCTTAAAGCCCAGGTATATAAATGGATAGATGTATTCACCGAGGAAGTCGGCATAGATAAGCTGATCGTCCTGGACAGGATCGTGACCCAGACAGGGAACATTGCGGGTGTGGATATTCCTGTTTTTGAAAAAACGATCTTTAAAGAAGAGGAATATGACCTGGAAAAGACTCCTCTATGGCTGGATTACGGGATAGAGGCACTTAAAAAGACAATGACCTTGAACGCCAGGACGGAAGTGCTGGAAAAGCAGGACGAGCTGGTAAGGGAAGAGCTGAGGATAACGACACAGAGGGTCAACCTTTTTGAGAAGGTGAAGATACCCGAAGCTCGTGAGAACATAAGGAAGATCCAGATCTATCTGGGCGACATGCAGACAGCGGCCGTCGTGACAGGGAAGATCGCCAAAGAAAAGATACAGAAAAAGAACTCAACAAGGGTAGCGGCATGATCGAGAAAATGAAAAAAGTCACCTTTCTTGTCTCGGAGATCGAACGGGAGAATTTTATTTCCGAACTGCGAAAGGAAGGCATGCTTCACATCAAGCATATCAAGGCGCCCGCTGCGCACGATATAAATTTCATAGAGGACAAAATATCCAATGTTGAAAAGATGATATCGGTGCTCACTCCTTACGCGGGAAAAGGAAAAGGGGGCGCCCTGGTCTATGAAGACACGGAACTCCAGGAAGGCGCGGCAAAAGCAACGGAAGCGTATAACGAGAAAGAAGAATGCCTGGCCGAGATGCGAGATCTTGACCGAAAGATAAGATGGTTCGATGCGTGGGGCGAATTTGACCCGGAAGAGCTGGTGACTCTGAGGTCCAAGGGGATAGATATGCGGCTCTATCGTCTGAGGAAAGACGGGTTTCGCAGGCTCGGCAAAGATATAAAATACCATGTGATTAAAAAGGAAAAAGGATACGTTTACCTGGCCACGCTCGGCCAGCTTCAGGATGAGGAACTTGCACTGGGAGAAATGATCCCGCCCGCTAAAAGTGCAGACAAAATGAGAGGGAAAGTAAAGGAGCTTGAAGAGAGGGTAAAAAAAGCAGAGGATTTTTTACGGGAAAAAGCCATAGCGCTTGACGCGATGAAAGAATGCGAAGAGCGCCTGAAGAAGGAGCGTGAATTTCTCAACGTAAAGTTCGGGATGCAGGAAGAGGAAAAGTTTGCGTATCTGCAGGGCTTTTGCCCCGCAAAGCTTGTCAATAAAGTCGTATCGCTTGCCAAGGAGAGCGGAGCCGGTTATTTGATCGAAGAGCCGGACACCCCGGAAGAGACCCCGACGCTTATAACAAACCCAAAGTGGGTAAAGATAATAAAACCGGTCTTTCAGTTCATGAACACCGTGCCGGGGTATAACGAGTTCGATATAAGTTTTGTTTTTCTGATATTTTTCAGCCTGTTTTTCGCGATGCTGGTAGGTGACGCCGGCTATGGAGCTATTTTTATCCTAACCACCTTTTTAGCGAGAAAGAAATTTAAAAAAGCGCCGTATGAGCCGTTTTTTCTGATGTATCTTCTGGGCGGGGCGACCATGGCATGGGGAGCGATCACGGGCACATGGTTCGGTGCCGAAAGGATAGCAAGACTCCCCATATTTGACAACCTGGTCATAGGAAGGATAAGCAGTTTCGCGGGAGACAACCAGAATTTCATCATATACTTGTGCTTCCTGATAGGGGCCGTGCATCTTACGATAGCGCGGATGATGAGAGCCTTCAGGGTGATAAATTCAGTTAAAGCCTTATCCGAATTTGGGTGGGCGCTGATTGTGTGGGGCATGTTCTTCGCTGCAGGCAAGTGTGTTATTGCCAATCCTTTTCCCGCGTTTGCCGGGTGGTTTCTGATCGGAGGAATGGCGCTGGT
>JBHIBX010000003.1:0-21629 GCA_046759285.1 Candidatus Omnitrophota bacterium | reverse complement strand
CATCATGACTACGGGAAGGCGTTTTTCCGTTTTCTCGAACCCGCGTCGTTCCTGGGCGTCGTGATCTTTTTCTCACTTCTCGTCTATGCTTTCAAAAAAAGAGAGAGCAACAAATTGGTATTCTTTTCAATAGCCTGGTTTTTTATTTCGCTTCTTCCGGTTTCAAATATTTATCCGCTTCATACCTACATGGCCGAAAGATGGCTTTATATCCCTTCGATAGGCTTTTTTTTGATTCTGGCGAAATGTTTAAGTTCTTTATACAGAACAGAGCGCTTTAAGATCCTGTCTATATCAGTTGCAGTGGGCCTGGTGTTTTATTTTTCAGGCATAACAATAAACCAGAATAGTTATTGGAAGGAACCTATTGACTTTTATCAAAGGACCCTGAAATACGTTCCGTACAGCCTGAAAGCTCGCAATAATCTTGCCAATATTTACATAGCCCGAGGAAAATTCGATGAGGCGATAGCATTGTATGAAGAAGCGATAAAGATAGATCCGAATTACGAAGACGCGTATGTAAATCTTGGAAACGTCTACGGTGTTATAGGGAAGTACGAAGACGCCATCAACATGTATAAAAAAGCGATAGAGATTCAACCCCATGATGAGAAGGCCTGGTATAACATGGGTAACGTTTACGGTTTCCTCGGCGAGCGCGATGAAGCCATAAGATCGTACGAGAAAGCAATAAAACTCAATCCCAGGTACGGAAAAGCGTACAACAAGCTCGGCATGATCTATACCGGCATGGGTAGAATAGAAGCCGCTGAGGCCTTATTCAAAAGAGCCATAGAGTTAGATCCATATGACTCCTGGTCATATAACAGCCTCGGTATCATATACAGCAATACAGCCAGGAAAGAAGAGGCGATCGCTTCATTTAAGAAAGCGATAAAGATCGATCCTGATTTTGCTACCGCGCACAATAACCTGGCGGTTATGTATTATTACGGCGAACAATATGACCTGGCTCTCAAACACGCCAATAAAGCCATCGAACTTGGATACAAAGTCAATCCCGAACTCGTCAAAAGCATCAAACAAAACCTCAAATCCCCCAAGCAAAACCAGGTTTTAAAATAAGCACAAACCTGTCCCCAGAACCCAAGCAAAACCGGGTTTAAAAATGAGCACAAACCTGTACCAAAAATTAAGCACAAAACTGTACCCCCGGAAAAGGGTAGTTAACATTTAAAACAGTTAGATGATTTGCTATTGACCTTTGACAAATAAGAGGGTAAAATATATTTAGAATTCAATGCGCTTGGCTTTTTAAAACCGAGGGGAAGACGTGATGAAAAGACTCATCGGTTTCACAAGCAGAGCGGGGTTCCCAGAAGCGAGAAGGGAGTATAGATAAACAGGATCGCCTTATAAAGGCGATTTTTTATCCGCAGTATTTTTGAAAAATAACGAAAAATATATTGATAATATTGCAAAAAAGTGATATAGTTGTGTTGTAGTTCTTTCTAGATGTGACAAGGGTAAACCTGCCGTGAGGCAGGGGCACAAAGCCACGGGTACCCGCTTTCCGCGACTTGGGCGGAGAGCGATGCACAGCCGGGCTGCCGAATTGTTTTTCTGGAATTTTCCAGTGTATTTACAGGCAGCCCGGTTTTTTATTTTAGGGATTGGCCATGGCGATCAAAAAAATTTTTACATGCCTTTTAATCTTTATATTTACCTTTAACCAGGTTTGTTTTGCTGGCGACAGGGCTTACTATAAGTACGAATATTCCGTCGTAAAGGACCTTCTTACCTCAAAATCGGATATTGACAAGTCCAAACGCATGGCTCCACCGCTTCTTCTCAGGATGCAGAAAAGGCACGAGGAGCTTATCCGCGCGAAGAATCTTATCGAAGAGGAAATCCTGTTTGTCCTCGATAGTTCCTCCTATCTAAATGAAAAATCCCCGCCCTTGCCTTTAAAAAGGAAGATCAACTCCCCAAGCGGTGATAATAGAAAGAAGCGTGTTGAATATACATTGAGTGATTATGATGGAGCGGGAAAACCGCAGCAGATATCAGTCTATACTTATGATTCTGACGGAAAGACGCTTAAGAAAATAGAATCATATGATGTCCGCGATACAATCGTTAGCCATTTGGTGAGAGATGATCTTGAAGAGATCTCAGAAGAGGGCGAACCCAAGGTAATGGCAAGTTACGAGAAGGGCGAGTATCTAGTCTTAACCGATGACATCAAATTAAAGACTGTCGTATATTTTGGAAAAACAGGCGAAGAGAAGATAGATTATATCCTTTCCGATTATAGGGGAGGTAAGGCGAATGAAGTTTCGTTCTATACTTATGAAAATGCAAATATCCTTAGAGAAGTAAATGTCTATGATATTTCATTGTGGGAAGGCCTTATTACGGAAATTGACAGCACGTGGAAGGAAGAAGCCAAAAGTAATGGCCACCTTACAAGAAAGACCGTTTATGAGGGCACAAGCGGGAATGAGAAAGCTGTCTACGCTCTGAGTGAATATGACTCCGGTAGTGTTCCCGGAAAAGTTGAATGCTTCGATTATAAGTCCGGAAACGAGGGAGCGCTGGAAAGAGCAAGGACTTACAATATAAAGGGCCTGGACTGGCAGATGCTGCTATCGGATTTCAGGTTGAACAAAAGGACCTGCGATAATCGGCTGATTTCTACAGTTGTATATAAGGGAAAGAAAGACAAAGAGATAGTCGATTATGTTTTTGGAGCATATTATGCGGATGAGCTGGGACATAATTACAAACCTTCCAGGCGGTCTGATTATGTTTATGACAGTAATGGACGACTTGAAAGAGTAGAGACGTTTTGTATTAAAAATGGGGCTAACATATTAAGAAGCTGCAGTGAATTTTTGGGACTAAAGGGGCATGAGGTTATTGCCCGTTCATATAACTATAAGACCGATGGCAAAACACTCCATAGTGTCAGTTTGTACGAATATGATCTTGAGCCTGACGTTAATAATAACGCTATCGGCGGAGACGGGAATAAATATACGCTGGACAGGGTAACAAGGTATGTTGGGACGGATAACCCGGATGATCTCTCGGCGGCAAAAGTAAGATCAGAAACTTATTACGACGGTCCGGAGGGAGAAGAGTATGTTACATATTCATTCGGGTTCGATATCCTGACAGGTGATGTCCTTACACGGACCGAGTATGACTATGAAGGAAAATCACTGGAGAGAGTAAATACTTACAGGATACTCGATCCCGGAGTTTTGTATGAACTTGATGAAGGAGTGCTTGTTGCTCAAACAGACTACGATGGCGGGGAGAGGCGTGAAAAAGCGGCTCTTTCTACAACTTATGACCTCTCGGGTGCGGTTTTAACCAAAACATACTATGATTACGACCCAAGCGGCGCTCTGCGAGAGACGATAACCCGGGATTCATCGGAAGAGGAGAGGGTCCTTTCCAGAACACTTTATGCAGGCGCTGAGAACCGGGAGAAAAAGACGATCACAAAGAATTTTGATCTTCAGGAAAAGAGGACAACTAAGATCCGGTATGAGTACAGTATTATAGATGCGCTTGAAAAGGCAATAACTTTCAACCCTGATAATATAAAGGTCTCTGAAACGGAATACGAGGGGATCGAGGGCGATGAGAAAACGTCTTTAACGACCAGATACGATTTTTCAGGGACAACGATCGGTACCATAGAATATGAATATGACGCCGGAGGGGCGCTTTCCGAGGTGATAAATAAGGATGATAACGGCAGGATGCTTTCTAAAGTATCCCATGAAGGCCCGGAAAACTACGTAAGGGCCATTTTTGCCAAAAACTATGACCTTGAAGGAAGCCTTTTAAGCGAAACGACTTATAATTATGAACCAAGCGGGGCATTGAGCAATACAGTCACCGAGGGCTTTGCAGACGAAGAATGCACCCAGTGGGTTAAATTCTCACTGACTGAATATACCGGGCGTATGAACCGGGAGAATATGACGACTATTACGAATTATGACCTTTTGGGTGAGGAGCTTACTTTTACGGAATATGTTTATGATGATAGTGAAGCAATAAATAAGACAATTACAAAAGGTTATGAGGAGGAAGAAAGAGAAACTCTTTATAAGTTCTCCGAAACCGATTATGTGGGCCTGATGGGCCATGAGAGGATAGATTCTACTAAAAGTTATGATCTGGAGGGGGCAGTTCTTGCTGCTACGCATTATGATTATGATGAAGAAAGCGGTGCGATAGAAAGAACAATAACATATAATCCGCAAAACAGAAAGATCGCAGAATCAATACATGAAGGACTTAAGGGCAGGGAAAGAGTTGCCCGATCCGAAGGTTACAACCTGGCGGGAGAGAAATTAAATGTTACCATTTATAGCTATGCAGGAAGTGGAGCTTTATCTTCAACTGCTACTTATGATCAAGATGATGTAAAGCTTTTCGAAACGACATATAAGGGCCCTATGGGCCGCGAGAGGAACCAGGAATCGATATCTTTTAAGGATAACGGAAATGATGTATTAAATTCCACGACCTACCAGCGCGATTCCTCCGGAGCTATATACGAAAGTGTGACAAAAAATGCCGGAGGAAGAGTTCTCTCCGAAACTTCTTTTACAGGTCTTTCAGGCAGGGAAAAGAATCATGTCTCCGAAAATAACGATTCAAGCGGAGAGCTAAAAACAGTTATCTATTATATCTACGGATCAAACGGCGCTCTTGATGAAACTCAAACCAATGCGCCCGATGATATCACACTTTTATCCCGAACTTATTATTATGGTCTGAAAGGATACGAGATATCTGATTTTACGTTGAATTACAGGGATGATGGAACCGTAAAAAACAGCGTCTATTATTTTTATAAGAGTTTTGATGCAGGTACAGCTTCTTACCTGATTGTAAGGGCGGAAGACGCTTTCAGGGAAGACCCCCTTGTAAGGGCCGAGACTTACGAAGGGGGCGACCAGACCGGGGACCCAGCTGGACTTTTGCTTGAAAGTGTAGCTTACTACAAGGGCGAAAAGGGCAAAGAAGTTATAGATTTCTCGCAGGAATACGAATTCAAGCCCGACGATAATACTCAAAGGCAGATCAGGACAACGACAATTTATGAGTATGACGAAGAAAGGGCGCTGGTCAAGTCCTATACTTATGCAAGAGGAGTTGAAGCCTCCAGGGATACTGCAGGCCTTAAAAGAAACTACATGTCAAAATATGAGGGAGAAAAAGGCGAAGAACAGATATGGTACATGGAAGGGACAACATGCGAATACAATTTGGGCGATTATACCGAATGGGATTATTTTGTCCGGACGGACTTTTCCTACGATGATGAAAATAGAAACACGGGATATTTTGAGGAAATATTCACTCCGGAGACAGAGTGGGATTGGTCAGGTGATACAACCGCCACTCTTATAGAAGCAAAAGATGTCAGGTTTTCCGAATTCGACGAAAAAGACCGGTACGGCAGGATCGAAAAGACTTACTTTGATCGAGCTGGTCCTGAAGAGGCATATGTCGAAACAGGTAAAAAGAACATTCAGGAATCATTTGAGTACGATCTTGATGATAATATCATTTCCTATTTAGAGACCAACATAGATCCGGAAGATGAGACGAGAAGATATAAGTTTACTTTTGAGAACTATTCAGACAAAAAGCCCGGCACGATCACATCGTGGGAGCTGGATGAGAATTATCTCGAAACAGGCGATTATTTCAAGAAGAACGATCTAAAATACGACCAGTATGCCCGGGTAACAAGTTATACTGCTACCAGCTGTAAAGATGGCGAAACAAGCATATCTGATATCTTCGATATAACATATGACAAAAATATTGCCATAAGGGAAAATGTTTGGACAGAAGGCGAAATCCTATATTTTGGACAAGACCATCCCACCCGCGGATATAAATACTCGACCCGCGAATACAAATATAATCAAAGGAAAAAAGTAGAGACTACCATACTCTCTAACGGCGATTTTATCTCGATATCCGACGCTGACGGCAAAAACATCTACTTCGAATGGACTCCCGAGATGGCGCCCTACAGGGAAAGGGACTTTGTAAGCGAACAGGAACCCGAAGGCGCTGGCCCGAGGGCAGGCTCACAGACTCCTTCCAATCCAGTCGCCGATATATTGCAGGAGATAAGAAAATGTGCTGCCCATGATGAAATAATCGGGCAGACGAGTATAACTTACACCGAGGGCGGCCAGATAGCCGATATCACTGATATAAAAGGGAATAGTTACGTCTATTCAGACAATAAACTTGTCGAATTGAGGGATAATGCCGGTACTGTTATGGCTACAGTTGGCTACAATACATTAGATGAAGTTCTGACGGTCAGCATGGAAAGCGCCTTTGATGATACCAGTGCAGTGTACAAATACAACAAAGATAACAGAAAGATTTCGGTAAATACCGTCGACTCTACGGGAATAAAGGAAAAAAGTGAAACTTACGTGTATACGAATAATGATGGCAAGATTGAAAGCGTAGAGATCAATAAAGAATATAAAGAAGATAAAATTACCGTGTGGACTTTGCATAAAAAAGAGACCTACGATGATAATGAACTGCTTGTTCAAATTTTTACCCTCTATGACAATGAGGTCGCTGAAAAACACTATGTGGCGAGGTGGACAGTTGGTGACGAAGGTTACGACGCTGAAGACAGGCTTATCGATTCTCGCAAGACAAGGTGCAACTCAAGTTCATTGTCTTTCCGGTCTTATGAAGAAAGCCAGTTAAATAATTTATTAAACCATTTTACAAACGAAGAGTTTTCCCATCCGGATATTACAGAAGACGTTATACAAGACTTCGGCAAGGGCAGTGTCCTTATCGCAAACGAAACATGGGCAGCTGAGTACGAAGACGGGAATATCAAGAATACGACAAAAAATAGAAAAACCTATAAATATGCACCTATAACGAACGTTATTGTATGGCCTGGAGTATCACATGATTATCATGGAGGATCGAACGGACCGAATAGTATAGACGCAGATTTTGATACTGCTCATTCAGGTAGTGTTGGCAGAAGTCAGGGTATTACTGTCTGGTCGGAACATACCTTTGATGGCCCGGTGGATATAAAAGAGATAAGGTTTAAGATTCGGGTACATGCCAATGCCTGGAACTACGACGAGTATGGTGTGGACCTTTCCAAATCATATCAAGTATACGTTATAAGGGGTGGTGTGGATGAATTAGTGGCAAGCGGAGGTAGTAGCATAGAGCGTACCATTGATGTGGATATGGAGGGAGTGGAAGGGGTCAAAATTTACGCAAGCGCGAACAATTCGATAAGAGGAGGAAAGGGTGATGGCAGTTCCATAGCGACGATCTATGAAATACAAGCCATAAACCCTGATACGGATCACTTTAGTTTTGTAAAGATGTCAGATACTTCAACTTTTTTCGATGCGGAAGAATATGATGATAAAGGTAACATCCTTAGATATTCTGAACGTCAGATTAAAAATAACAGCTCGGCTAATGTAAATGGCGGCGAAATCACAGAATACCAGCTTGCAACTACAACCGATTGGCAAGCGACCGCTTATGATGTCGACAGGGTGACGGGTTTCTCTCAAACAGTCAATAAAACTTTCCCCGCCGGGACACTTAACATAACAGAAGAAACCACGAGAAGGAATATAAGATATGAGAAAGAGAATATTGTCAGTTATGACGAGACTTTTATCCCAAATACAGATGAAGACCTGATCCTTGAGCGCAAAATGTCGGGCATGACATATGCGGACGGAAGGATCGAGGGATACACTGAAATTTTAGATAAATACAGGAAAAACGGCGATTCTGACCCCATATATATGACGACAACTACGACCGTTCGCTATGGTATGGTTTATGATGCATGGGGAAATGCTACCAGTTGGACGGATGAGATCACGACCCCGACCGATGTGAATGACGCCAATAGTGCGCTTAGAAATGTCTGGCAAAATTCTCCTGTAGATTCTGACTTGAGGGTATGGTTTCCTAATGCCGGGGCGGGCAATTATGACGGCGAAGGAGAATGGACGGGAAAAACCCTTGTCGACTGGGCGCAGGAGGTAGGCTATACGCAATATGACGAACTTTACATGTATGCGCCATTTGAGCTTACCTTCAGTAGATCCAACTGTACATACGACGATAATGGAAGAGTGCTTATATTTACAGATAACGAAACAGGATACAAGGATCTCGCAGCAGGCCGGCCAAGGGAATGGGAGCGCAAGGAAACGATAAGGAAACGCACTGCTTACAACGCGCCTAATCAAATAAAAAGTTATACAAATGAAGTCATCCTTTACGAACGTGTTGTGGTCGATGGCAAGGTAGAGGAAGCAGAAAAAGACAGGAATACAACAGGCGAAAATAACATCACTTACGATGAATACGGTAGGAAATATAGCTATAATTCATTCAAAGATGATGAAACTTCCCGCGTGGACTCCTCGACCTATAATAGCTTAGGCCAGCTTGTAAAGACTCATACACGTATTGATGCCTACAGTTACAGCAAAACTTATTATTTCTACGATCAGGCCGGCAATGTTTCCCAGACAAAATACTACTATTATTACCATCAAGAAACCGAGCATAGCGATAGAAGCAGTAGATATCGTGTTATTCAGCACTACGAAAAGACCATCTGGTACGATAAATACGGCGAAAAGACCTCCGAAAACACTAACCAGTATACAGACGTTCAGGTCATCAGCAAAAGTTTCTGGTCCAGCTTTTTCGGAAGGACCGTAATAAGTGTTATAAGCGCGGTTTTGAGTGCGATTCCGGCTATCGGATGGGCTCTTTCACTGGCTTTAAATTCCAGCATAGCTCTTGCTAACGGAACATTCGACCTGCTTTCCTTTGGAGTCCAGCTATTATCAGCGGGTCTTAGCAGCGGATTTGGGGGATTATTAGGATTCTCTCCCATGGAAGAAATGTTGAAAGCTACACCTCTGGCAGGATTTCAGGACCTTTGGGGTGGTATCGGTCTGGGTGAGTTAACGGATCTTGATCCTGGAAGTTTTGGAAGATTTCTTTTTGACGCGCAAATCGGTGCGATCCAGGCTGTTGTAGCCGAGGGGATAACTGAAGTTGGAGAGAACAATAATTGGGGCTCATTTCTTACTTCCGCTGTTTCCGGTTTTGCCTCCACCGCGATCGGCTATGCCTATGGCGGGATGATAGGGAATAATCCCAAGGGTAATTTTAATGTCGGCAAATTTATTACAGCCACGGCAGTTAAATCCATTACAGAGTCAGCTATTAATAAATACGTAGAAAATAATCCCACCGCATGGTCACGTGTAATAGCTCCTATTGCCAAGTCCGCTGTAAACCAGATGTTTACTGCGCCTGATAAAAATAAGCAAGGAGACAAAAAGCCGCTTGAAGGGCTTATGCGTTTTGTGGGAAGAGTGAAGACGTTTCTCTCGACGATTATCACAGGAGTTCTTGATTTAACGGGGTTATCCGGAAGAGCGGCTGATACTGCGAGGGAGGCAAAAGCCGAATCGGTTATAGTTTTACAAAACATTAAAGACGGCGAAACTTATATGCTTTTCAGCTTACCAGATGACCTTGAAGGCCAGGCAAGCCCTCTGGTGCAGAATATCGCCACGGACGAAGGGCGGCTTACATTGGAACAGTACCCCGACCTTTTAGGTAATAAGAACCTTAAAATGATGATGACGGAGGATGGGAGTAAAGCATATCTATTGGGAGGCGCCGAGTGTGAAGACTTTAAAGAGGGAAGCCTGGCTAGAAACTTGCTTGATTCTGCGGGCCTGAAGTTTGGAGAAAAAGTCTTTTTTGTATTAAACCTGAAAACGGGAAATTTATTTTTAGATGTAAATGTTAAAAACGCGTCCACATTGTTATCTGAGAAAAATTGTCAGCAGAATGATGATATTTCTAAGTTAAAACAGGTGATCATTAAAGATATCGGGAATATTGATAATTTGAGCATGAAAATAACCGTAAGGATAAACAGAGATGAGAGCGAAATAGTAAATGCCAGAGTAATTGTGGATCCCGAATCGATTGAGGGCGTGACCCTTAGAGGCAAGGTGAATGACTATTTTAATTTCGCAGGCCTAAGACAGGACTTTTTTAACGTTGTTCTTGATATAGACCCCAAGAACAATAGGGTTGACATAAAAGGACTTTCGCTAAATCTGGATGGGGTGACTGTAAATAAACTTCTGGAGAGCTTAAAGGACCAGACAGCAAAGTTGCAGAAGCTGGGCCAGGAGATAGGTGACTTGGTTAAACTGGTCAATGGTGAATTAAAGAATTTTGAAAGAATCACACTGAGCGTGAACGAGAAGGGCGATTACGCGATCAACGTAAAGATGAGATCCGATGCCCTAAAAGCCCTGCCGGCTCTTTTATTTAAGTTGGGTATTAGAGAGGGGTCTCCGCTTCAGAGCGATATTTCCGGACGAGAATTTGTTGATTTTGTCATCGATGTCGAATCCAGCGTCTATATCCTCGACTTCGCCCTGAAATGCCAGGAGTACGAGACTATCGATGATGTTGTTATAGAAGGCATAGTCCAGAGCGAAATCGGATACTTCAATGATTATATTTCAGGTAAATATGTCCCAAGTTTAGGTATTTATTTAGAGAATGGCAATGGGTTTTTCGGGCCAGCCCAAGGGCTAACGCCCGAGTTTAGAGGCGGTTCGCCGATAGGAGGTTTTGGCTTTACAGCTATTGCTCATGCTGATAATGGCGCCAGTGCCGATGGAGGAGAATACGCGCCGATAACGGGTATGTTTGAAGGCATAGATATCGAAATGGGATCAAAAGAAGGCGGTCTAGTTATTGATGCTACTGGCGAACCTGAAGCTCCTGCAGCATTTGGAAGCAGATTTTGGTCGGCTGCCTTCAATGGACCAGTCCATTTTTATAATTGGATATCAGGCAAAGCAGCCCTTGAGATAGGCGTTGAGGGCGGAAAAAGCATTCAGGTGGTAGAAGTATATTTAGAAAGAAGGGACTTGGGAAAGAGATATTCAACTTTTTCTCTACCGAATTTTTCTTTTGCAGATATAATCTTTAACGAAATAAAATATCAAGTTGAGGGGTTGGTGATTGATTATGAAGTGGATCCGGATTCAGAGTGGTTAAGACATATAAATCAGGATTCTAATATTGCTTTATGGAATGGAATAGGAAATATTGAGCCTGAAGGTGTACCTCCAACGTATGAAATGAGAGGAAAAAGTCATTTTACACCAATTCCCATGTATGAAGAAAATTCTAGGAATGTAGATGGAGGGAAATGGTTATTAGACGAAGTATTGCATATTGATGTTCTGACTAACGAGATGAGAGTGAAGACAAGCGCATATATGGATAAAATTAGCGCTGATAGAAAAGGCGAGGGTATATCAGACCTTGCATACTCAGGCAGCTGGAACCCCAAAATTAAGAATTTGAAATATGCGACTTCGGAAAATAAACACATAAAAGCTTTAGTAGGTATAGGTGCAGTATCTTTTAGAGGCAGTTGGTTTACACAAAAAATGTATAACCCAAATCTGGAGGTAGTGGTCAACATGTGGGGTGAAAAAGATTTGTTTTATAGCAAATGGCCGCTCAGTATGCTAAAGTTGGTAGGACCGAAGAAGTTTAAGGGTGTGCCTACGTATAATGTGATGATACTAGGGGCGGATCACGGGGATTATTTAAATAATGATTATGAAACAAAAGAAGTTAAGCAAAAAATAACTGCCTTTACATTGAAACTTGCCGATAATGCAAGATATGGTAAAATCACTGTTTCGAGGTACTTACGGAATACCAAAGCAATTTTTTATAATGAAAAACATGATATTTATGTTGTTGATCCTATTAAATTAAATTGGAGTGATATAAGATGATTAAAAACTTGTTACTATGTCTGAGCTTTCCCAACGAAAACAACAATAATCAAGATTAGGCGGTATTTTTAATGAATGAAAAAAGAGGACTTTAAATGAATAGGAAATTGGGTTACATAATAGCACTGCTAATATTGCTGGTAATTTCAACAATGAATTTCATTTCTGACTTTTTAAGTTCATATTTAGGGTCTGATATAATTTATGGCATTCTTTCCATTGGTTCTCCAATTTTATTTGCGATAATATTGCTTATAATAAGGAATTCTTTCTTCGAAAAAGCTATTGCAAGTTTTATGGCGCCTATTTTTATTGTTGCGTACTCTATACTGTTAGAAGGTGTTATGAACAGTTTTTCGGCCTATAAGGATTTCTCCACAAACTTTTATAGCACATTTCGTCATGGGGAACCCATAAGTGGGTGGATGCTTCTCTTTTTTCTTATAGGATTTTTTGCATTAGGATTTGTATTACTCATTATCGGGTTGGCTGGTAAAATTATTCGAATTGTTTCTAGCAAAAGAAAAATAAACTCATCCAAATAAAAAAATATATTTAGCAATAGGGACGGTTCCAAAGATAAACCCAGACCTGCCCCCAAAATTGTAATTTCTCCATTAATGGGGAAGGAAATAATGAAAATTAATTTTAAAGTTTTTCCATTAGGTATAAAAATTATAGGCATAGTTTTGCTGCTATATGGCATCTTGGCTGTGTTAGGCATAGGTCATAAGATTAACACGTTAAGATTTATTATATCAGGATTTATCTCCGGGCAAATCCACATAATAGGATCAAGATCATTTATTGAACTGTTTGTTCACAACATATTACAGCCAATTAGTTATGTATTGATTATAATCGCTAACCTTGGTTTTTTTAGATTGAAGAATTGGGCTAGGATATTAGTGTGCTATATATTGATAATTGAGTTATTTGGCCTTGCGGGACTTTTGTATAGTAAAGGTTTTGTTCATATTGAACACATTGTACCGTTTGTTGTAATTTTTCTTATCCCATCAATTTTAGTAATATTTTATTTGACTAGGGCACGAATTAAAAAACTCTATGCATAATAGCAATAGGGACTAGCTATTTAAAACCGTTTTTAAAAACAAAGCTAAAACTGTACCAAAAATTAACCACAAAACTGTACCCCCTATAGGATAAGATTATCCAACATTTTGTCATTTTTTCCAAGAACTCTGGTTTTATAACTGCTCCAAGGATAATCCTCCGCTCTTTGGCATATTTCTGATCTTGCAGGATTATGCTCTACATATGTTATGCAATTTAGAAGATATTGATCTTTTTGAATAACAAAGCTTTTGAATCTGCCCTGCCATAGGTGACCGCACTTATCGTATTTAGTATTAAACCACTTGGAATACGAAAGATTCACTCCTTGCATTATTTTCCTGATGGTGAGCTTACAAGAAGGTTCTAAGATAATATGAACATGGTTTTCCATAAGGCAATATGCTTATATCTTTGCCTTGTATTTGTTTTTGTATTTCCATAGGACTTTAAGGTATTTTTTGTAATCCTCTTCAGAGTTGAACACGGGCTCCTTGCGGTTGCCACGGACAACAATATGATATATGGCATTATCGATTAAGACTCTGGATTTTGTCGTCATAAGCATTTCCTCCTTTATCTTTATAGACAACTTTTTTGAGTAAATTCTTTCAAAAAATTTAAGAGGGTACAGGTTTAGCTTTAAAATCTGGTACAGGTTTGACCTCATTTTTAGACCTGGTTTAGTAATAAATTTAGAACTGGTTTGGTGGTTTGGTATTGAAGGTGGGGTTTTTCCTATGTATACTATATATTAAATTTAGGGAGAGTTTGGATGAGAAGGATTTTAATGCTATTGTTGTGCTTAACGCTGACAGGATGTGCTACTGTCACTTCGCGGGCTGGGTATACCAGCAAGTCTACAAAGTTAGAGAATGTCAGGGAACTCACCGACGAACAATTTGTCGAGATTTTTAACAATGTTTATGACGCGCCTGTGGAAGAAGAAGCCGATAAGGTCGCGAAGAGTATAGCAATAGATGAGCTCATAAAAGCAGCGAAAAAAAGGCACTCAAAAATAATAAAAGCCTCCGGCATATTGAAGCTAAAGTATAAGAAAATATGGCTTTATAAGTGGAGTGACAAGGAGCTCGTGGGCGCTTACAGATCACTGAAATCCGAGATCGGAGAGCGTAAGGCAGAGTCGGCTTCATGGTTATTGGACAGAGAAAACGCCTTGACCATAATAAGGGCGACCGCGATGGTTTCAATCGCAAAAGAAATAATCCGAAGAGACAGCATCGCCGGTGGATGGGGGGTATTTGGAACGGCTGTGAGCGTATCAGCGTTTGTAGCTATGGAGCTGGCAGCACAAGTGGCACGGGTATTGTTATTTCTTTAGCGGTTAGGTACTGGAGGGGAGATGGGCATAAAGGATCAGAAAAAGATGAAATTCAAACAAAGGCAGAAGAGGCGAAAAAAGCGCCTTAAGCTGATGCGTAAAGGCATGGATCCTGACGATTTTTATTTCGGAAGATATTATGTTGGTCACAAAGGTGGTAATAAGGTATAATATGTATAAACTTTTTACTATATTATGGATAAGAAAAGAGAACTGTCAAAAGAGGAAATAGAACTCTTTGACCAGGTCATAAGAGACTTAAATCTCGCTATAAAAAACAGCGTTTTGTACGCTGAAGACCACACCATTCGTGTATCTTCCATACAAAATCTCAAGCAATCCCTGAATAAATGGCTGACTTCTAATCCGAAACTTGATCTGGGCATTACCCAGGATAATGTTTACCTCGACGGGGTCGCTGTAAAAGAGGAAGACATCCGTTATAAAGAATTAGCCGATTACCTGCATATGCGGGGTGTTATATCCCTTTCTTTCAAGAGGGGGATCGATGAGAGCGAACTTGATGAGTTTCTCAAATTTATAAAGCACGATAGAAAGACCATCAGGAAAGAAGGCGGCGTTTTAAAGAATATTCCCCCAACACCTCACCTTGAAATAAAGGAGATAGATTACAGTGCCCTCTTGGTAAGTGCGAGAGAAAAGGTCACCTCAGACGAAGATAAGGTCTGGGAATCTCTTTTTAATGTAGCTGAGCAGGCGAAGGGCGCGCCGCTTCCAGAGTCAAAACAAGAGTTTTTATTTGATTTCTTCAAAAACACCAAAGACTCGGCCAAGGTGCTGAACAAAGTTTACAAGGAAGCGGTGGATAGTCTTACCGACGAGGATCAGGCGGAAGAGATCCGCGATACTATCTCAAAGATATGCGTATATTTTGAAAAGTATTCCACCCCGGAATCGAAGGACCTTAAGATAAAGCTGATGGAGGTCGTTTCCCAGCTTGACCCGGACCTTATAAACATATTGTTCGAAAAGACGGTCATAAACGGCGAAAATTTTGACTTGGCGGATGCCATAACAGGCGATCTATCGGACGGCTTCATAGCGGAGTTCATCGAATCCCTTGTAAGTAACGAAGACACCTTCAATGAGGACCTGCTTAAGGTGTTTGATAAATTGGCCCCGGATGCCGCAAAGGCAAGTAATGTGGTCACAATGGTCGCGGATAAATTGTTCCAGAAGAGGATACTGAACCCCGAGACCCTTTCAAAGCTGCAGATGTCCATCAAAGAGATATTCAGCGACCACCCCGAGAGCGACTTCATGGAGCAGATGCATAAAATAACGGTCGACGCGGTTATCAACAAAAAGATCGATACCCTGGTATATGTTGCGAGGCTATCTCCGCTCATAAATAAATTCGTCCAGTCCATGGACGAGGAAAAGCTGAAAAAAGAAGAGATATGGCTTCTGCTTAACATCCTGTGGCTTGAATCCAGTCCGGCCGAGTTCAGGAAATTCAGCGAAAAACTGACGGAGATCTTTCCCGAACTTCTTGACCTAAAAGACACGGAAAGGTTAAGAGAGATACTCGAATTCTTCACCGAGAAGATGCGTCCCGAGCAGAGGGAAGACGCCCAGATGATGGAGGAAGTGAAGCAGGCGACCGGTAAGATAACAAGCAGGGAAACCAGGGACAACATCATAGCCTTTATCCCGGAAGCGACCAGCGGGGAGTTGGAAGACATCGCCTACATGCTTATAAGCACGGGGACAAATTCCGCCCCCTTGCTCATTGACGCTTTCATCGCGGAGAAAAACCCGGCGTACAGGAATAATTTCAGGATCGTGTTCTCAAAGATGATAGAGGATATAGTAAAAGAAGTTATGGAACGCCTGGAATACCCCGATCCTTCCACCATAAGGGATCTATTCACGATTTTGAGGGAATACGATCCTGAAAAAGCACATTTGATAGCGAGAAAGCTCCTGGAGCATAAAAACGCGCATATCAGGTGGGAGGCTCTGGAAGTATTTGAACCCGAAACCGAAGAAGAGCAGAACGCGGTCTTTTTGATCTTTAAAAAGGAAAGGAACGAAGAGGTGCAGAAGAAGGCTGCTTCCGTTTTGCTGAGGACGGAGAACTCGGAAGTTATAGATAAAGTTTTCGGGCACACAGAGAGGAACTTTTTTAAAAGGAACTTCCTGCTGAAACTTATCGAATTGTGCGGACACATGAGGTCTCAGGGGTCTTTTAAGCATCTTCGAAGGATCTTTATGAAAAAAGCGCTTTTCAACACCAAAAGAAGGGACGATTTGCGTGTTGCCGCAGTATCAAGTTTGGCGCGATTGCACACGGATGAAGCCATGGAGATCGTCAAAGGCGGACTCGAAGATAAAAGCGCGGGTGTAAAGAAAATGTGCGAAATAATACTGAAATTAAGTAAGGGTGAAGAAGAGGAAGAAGATATAAATTATGGAGAGGAAGATGCCGGAGAATCAGATTAAGAAGAAAGTAGAAGAGTTGGTATTAGGGCTATCTAAGGCCGTGCAGATACAGATCATGTACACGGGGGAGCACAAGCTTACGATAGAGGCGATCGATAAGCTTTACGAAATATTGACGGATACTTTGGCGGAAAAAGTCGAAATAACGATAGGCATTATAGGCGACGAAATAGCTTTTGAAAAAGAGCCCTATTACGAGACGAGCCAGAAGATAAGAGATTTCATCGACCACCTGAAAGAAATAGACGTTAAAAAGATCAGTTTTGAGAGAGGGATCAGACGAGACGAGCTCGCGGAATTTAATAGTATTCTTGCCATGGACGCCAAAGCTCTCGAGAAGACGAAAGGCATTGAGAAGCTCTTTGTGAGCTCAAACGTAGAACATATAGCGATCGGCGAGATCGGATTCAGGGCAAAGCCTCAGGTTGAAATAAAGCCCGAGGATATGACCAAAGAGCAGTACGACCAGGCCGCTAAGTTCTTGACTCAAGCATTCAAAAGAACAAAGGGACATCAGCCGCTTAACGTGCAGTCAGCAAGGCAGATCGTTGGCGGCATGGTAGACAACCTCTTGAAGAACAGGAGTTTGCTTCTTATCCTTACTTCGATCAAGAGCCAGAGTGAAAGCACGTTCGCGCACGGCGTTAATACGGCCGTCTTTACGCTCATGCAGGCGGAGGCGCTTGGCCTTGAGCAGAAGTATCTGAATGATATAGGAATGGCCGCTCTTCTGCATGATTCAGGAAAAATCTCAGGCGACGATCTTGACAAGAAAACGGAAGAGGAACTGTCCGAAGAAGACAAGAAAAAGATATCCGATCAAGATATAAAAGGAGCCAAAGCGCTGCTTGATACTCCGGGTATAAGCGCACTTGCCGCTATAGTCGCGTTCGAGCATAACATGCATTATGACATGTCGGGACCCACGAAAAAGATATACGGCAAAGGCCTCAACCTCGTAAGCATGATGATATCGATATCTGAATATTATGATAGATTAAAGAGGAGGCCTGAATACCAGAAAGCGGGAGGCCCCGAAAAGATCTACGAAGACATGATGAAGCTCTCGGGAAAGAAATTTCACCCGGACCTATTGGAGAATTTTTTCAGCCTGATCGGCCTTTATCCGCCAGGGACGCTCGTTGAACTGGATTCAAAGGAGATCGCGCTTGTTATTCAGCCGAGCGCTCTTGACATAAGAAGGCCTCAGGTTGAGATACTTTATGACGAGAAAGGCGAAAAGTACAAAGAACCGCGCATAGCCAATCTGATGGAAAAGGACAAAAAGGGTAAATTCAAGTATACAGTACTTAAATCGGTTTCACCCTTGGAAAAATTCGAAGTCCCGAAAAAATATTCTTAATTCCCGTTATATGAAGATAGCCAGCAAGATAACCCTTTCATTTTTTATAACAGGCCTGATACTGTCGGCGATTATCGGGCTTATTGTCGCTTCAGGGCTCAATGTCATCTTTCTATTCTTTCTTATACCGGTAGCCGCGGCCTTGATCGGCTTCATTATCTCAAAGATTTTCACCAAACCCGTTCAAGAGCTATATAAAGGGATCAAGATAGTGCGCTCAGGCAATCTGGACTATAAGGTTGAACTGGACACAAAGGACGAGCTTGAGAAGATCTCGAAGGCATTTGACGCTATGGCCAAAGATTTGAGTAAGGCGAATTTGTCCATGGAGGGGCTTAGGAAGGAAGACGCCGGGCTTGAGGCCAAAATAAAAGATCTCAAAGACAGCGAGGAACATTTCCGGAGGCTGTTTGAGCTCTCAAACGATGCTATTTTTATTTATGATTTCGAAGGGAAAATCACAGGTGCTAACAACAAGGCGTGCGACATGTTGGGCTATGCCAAGGAAGAACTTTTAAAAGTACCGTTTCTGGAGCTGCATACCGAAGAGGAGCTGACAAAGTCCAAAAGGGCGTATAAAATCGGCGCGGACACCTGCTCTTTGCGCTTCGAATCAAAATTCAAGAAAAAGGACGGGTCAATAATAGACGTGGAGATCAGCTCAAGCTGCGTGGATCTCAAAAGCGGGGTCATGCAGGGGGTAGTGAGCAATATCACTGAGCGTAAAGAACTGGAAGAGGCGCTGAAGGAATCGGAAGAGAAATTCCGAACCTTTATGGAAACGGCCAGTGATCTCATGTATATCGCTGATAAGGGAGGAAAGCTCACTTACGTAAATGAGGCGATGATCAATTCTTTGGGATACGAGAGGGGAGAGATGATCGGCATGCCTTTGACCGAGATACTGACTCAGAAGTCCCTGGAAGATTTCAAGTTAAAACGCAGGGAATTGATGGACAAGGGAGAAGTTATTTACGAACCTGCCTGGGAGACGAAGGACCTGAGAAAGATCGACGGTGAATTGAGGGTAGTCGCTATGTATGACAGCGAGGGCAACTTTGCGGGAAGCAGGGGGATTTTCCGTGATATTACGGAGCGCAAAAAAATAGAGGAAGCCCAAAGATTGTCCCATCTTGGAAAGCTGGCGGCTGACGTCGCGCACGAAGTAAATAACCCCGTGACAATAATATCCGGCAATGCCGAGCTTGCCTTGATGGAAAAGCCCGGTGAGAAAGAAATAAAAAAGACCTTCGAGATCATCTTGGACCAGTGTTCCGTGGCAACTGATATTATCAAGAGACTTCTCATGTTCTCAAAGCCAAGCGAGCAGGTTTTTAAAGAGGTCGATATAAACGAGTCCATTGATGTGACCGTTAAGCTGATCGAGACACATTTCAGGCATGGCGGAGTGAAAATAGAGAAAAAACTTGTTACTTCGCTTCCTCCCGTGAAAGTGGACGAAAAGCAAATGCAGGAAGTTTTCATAAATCTGATGAGGAACGCGTTTGAAGCCATGGGAAAAGGCGGAAAGGTCACTATAACGACTAAAGAAGAAGACAGCCATGTGAGGATAGATTTTACCGACACGGGTCCCGGCATACCCGAAGAAAACATAGAAAAGATCCTTGACCCGTTTTTCACGACAAAAAAAGAGGGTACGGGGCTTGGGCTTTCCGTCTGTTACGGTATACTCAAGGCCCATGGCGGAGATTTAAAATATACAAGCAAGCCCGGCGAAGGCACGACGGCTACGGTCCTTTTACCGATAGCGGGCCGGAAATAAAACATGGAGGAAGATATGGATGATTTTCGTAGTCCCGAAGACCTTTTTAAGGGAGAGGCAAAAAAAGAGGTAGATAAGTTTAAAAAAGAGTACGGAAAATATATTCCGGCACTCGTTCTGGTTGTTCTTATCCTTTTCGCGCTGAAAGGCCTTATATATTCCATCGGTCCTGACGAAGTAGGCGTTGTCCAGAGGTTCGGAAGGTATGTCCGGACCACTGAACCCGGCCTCCACGTCAAGCTTCCCTTCGGCATCGAGAAGGTGACCCCGGTCAAGGTGAAAAAGATATTCAAGGAAGAGTTTGGCTTCAGGACTCTTCGGGCCGGCGTGATAAGCCAGTATGCCGCGCGCAAGTATCTTGACGAATCCCTCATGCTTACGGGGGACCTGAATATTCTTGACCTTCGCTGGATTGTCCAGTTCAAGGTGAAAGATCCCGTCAAGCTCCTCTTTAAGACCAGAAACCCCCAAGATAACGTGAGGGACATGTCGGAAGTCGTCATGCGACGCCTCTCGGGGGACTATAGCGTGGACGAGGTCCTCACCACAAAGAGGCAGGAAATAGCTGACAAGGCGCAGGTTGAGCTGCAGGAGCTCCTTGATAAGTACCAGACGGGCGTACAGGTTGTCACGGTAAAACTCCTTGACGTAAATCCGCCGGACGAGGTGAAGCCCGCGTTCAACGAGGTGAACGAAGCCAAACAGGAACGCGAGCGCATGATAAACGAAGCATGGGAGGCCTACAACAAGGCGATCCCGCGCGCGAAGGGCGAGGCTGAAAGGACGATACGCCAGGCCGAGGGCTACAAGCTGGACAAGGTAAACCGCGCGAAGGGCGAGGCCGAGAGATTCCTTGTTACCTGGGAAGAATACAAGAAAGCCCCTGACATAACGCAAAAAAGGCTTTACCTTGAGACGATGGCCGAGGTCATACCGAAGGCGAAGGAAAAATTCGTCATAGATTCCGAGCAGAAATCGATATTGCCTTTTATAAATCTGAATAAAGAAGGAGGGGCCAGACAATGAAGAGAATAATAACCATGGCCGTTGTTTTAGCTGTCATCGTGGTTCTTGCCTTCATAACAGGCGCTATATACATCGTTTCAGAGATCAACCAGGTCGTCATCACCCAGTTCGGTAAGCCCGTAGGAGACCCCGTAACAAGTGCCGGCCTGCATTTAAAATTGCCTTTTATCCAGCTAGGTCACTATTTTGATAAGAGGCTTCTTGACTGGGACGGAGACCCGAACCAGATCCCCACAAGAGATAAAAAGTATATCTGGGTGGATACGACAGCTCGCTGGAAGATAGTCGATGCGTTGGAATTTTTGCGTTCAGTAGGGACCGAAAGAGGCGCCCATGCCAGACTGGATGACATCATAAATTCCGCAACAAGAGACGTTATTACCAGCCATCTTCTTGTCGATGCGATAAGGGATACTAACCGCATACTTGAAGAGCAGGAAGCAGGGGAAGGCGTGTCCATGAGCGAGGAGGCGCTGGAGAGGATCTCGGCAGGACGTGAGAAGATCGAAGCTGAAATTCTCGTAAGAGCGAAGGAGCTTGCGCCCCAGTACGGCATCGACCTCGTTGACGTCCGCATAAAGCGCATAAATTACGTCCAGGAAGTCCGGAAGAAAGTCTATGACAGGATGATAGTCTGTGGCGCCGCCATAGGAGAGGCATCTCCCT
>JBHIBX010000002.1:0-23828 GCA_046759285.1 Candidatus Omnitrophota bacterium | reverse complement strand
CCAGCCGGTCATCATCCCAGGCGACATGGGAAGATACTCGTTTTTATTGGCAGGCACAGAAAGCGCGGAGGAGAGTTTTTACTCCACCTGTCATGGTGCCGGCAGGCTTATGTCTCGCGCAGCCTCAAAACGTGCGACTAAAGGCAGGCCCATCGCAAGGGAATTGGAAGACCGCGGCATCAGAATAAGATGGACAGGGCGGGACACGCTTCGCGAAGAGGTATCAGAAGCGTACAAGGACGTCGGCGAAGTCGTAGAGATCGTTCGCAAGGCGGGTCTTTCCGAGAAAGTAGCAAAGATGCGGCCGTTGGGGGTTATAAAAGGCTGATTGACGGTTGCATAATGCGGAGTGAGACTATATAATTAAGACAACGCTTTTTGGGACAGGTTCCCTGTAGTGGCGTAAGCTGTATGCTGGGACCAGTCCCAATATTTTTATTTTCATGGAGAGGATGAATAGATGCTCGATCCGAAATTTGTTCGGGAAAATCCTAAAGTTGTAAAGAAGTCCCTGAAGGACAGGGGAGGGGACGCTGGCCTTGTTGATGAATTCCTTAAGCTGGACGAAGCGCGCAGAAAGCTTATACAGGAAGTCGAGGACCTTAAAAGGCAGAAGAACGAGGCCTCGAAAGAAATAGGCCAGCTTATACAGAAAAAAAGGGATGCTTCCAAGGCGAAAGCGGAAGTCAAGAAACTTACCGATAGAATCGATGAGGATGGTGACAAGCTTAAAACGATAGGAAACGAATATAAGCTCCTCCTGGATATGGTCCCGAACATCCCCCACGAAAGCGTCCCCGTCGGAACCAGTGAAGAAGACAACAAGCAGGTCAAAGAAGAAGGAAAGATCCCGAAATTTTCCTTCACTCCAAGGGATCACATAGAACTCGGCAAGATCAACCGTCTTTTTGACTTTGAAAGGGGCGCAAAGATAACCGGCTCCTTTTTCCCCTTGTATGTAGGGGAGGGGGCGAGGCTGGAAAGAGCCCTCTTTAATTTCATGCTGGACGTGCATACGAAAGAACATGGGTACATGGAAGTCTTTCCGCCTTTTCTTGTAAACCGCAAGAGTATGAGGGGGACGGGACAGTTGCCGAAACTTGAAGAAGACATGTACAGGATCGACGAGGAGGATTACTTCCTCATACCTACGGCGGAAGTCCCTGTTACGAATCTCCATGCAGATGAAGTCCTGAAAGAAGAGGACCTTCCTATTTACTACACGGCATACACAGCGTGTTTCCGCAGAGAAGCCGGCTCCTATGGGAAAGACACAAAGGGCCTTATACGAGTGCATCAGTTTGACAAGGTGGAACTCGTCAAGTTTACCCGTCCTGAAAATTCAATGGAAGAGCTTGAGAAGTTGCTTCTGGACGCCGAAAAGATATTGAAGAAACTTGAACTTCCGTACCGCGTTTCAACGCTTTGCACCACTGAGATGAGTTTTGCCGCCCATAAGTGTTACGACATAGAACTCTGGGCACCGGGGACGGAAAAGTGGCTGGAAGTTTCGAGTTGTTCGGTATTCACGGATTTTCAGGCGCGTCGCGCGAATATAAAATATCAGCCGTCCGATAGAAATCAAAAACCCCGGTATGTCCATACTTTAAACGGTTCCGGCGTGGCTCTGGCGAGACTGGTGATAGCGCTTTTGGAGATACATCAAAGGGAAGACGGCTCAGTAAATATCCCCAAAGCTCTCAGGCCGTATTTCGGTGCGGACGAGATCAAGCCAGAAATTTCCTGACCCCATGTCTAAAATATTAAAGACCCTGATAGGCATACTTCTTATACCCGCGGCGATAGGCGCGGGTAAATCTTTTTACCTTCTCATTTCACGCATAGACCCGGCCAGCAACGTGCTCCATATGTTTGAAAAAGGAGTCCTGACTTATCTCCTGCTGCATGTCCTTATCATACGCCCCGTTTATCTCTATGTGCTTGGACATGAGCTCGTTCATGTCCTGGCGACGTGGCTTTGCGGAGGAAAGGTTTTATCATTCAATGTGACCCCTTCAGGCGGAAACGTTGCAACCTCCAAGACAAATTTCTTTATTGAACTTAGCCCGTATTTTGTTCCATTTTATACGCTTCTTTTGGGTCCGCTTTTTATGATCTTGAAAACGATAAAACTGGACATTCCCAATATGCCTGTTATTTTCCTTTTTCTTGTCGGCTTGACCTTGACGTTTCATTTTGTCATGACCATAGAAGCTCTCAGGCTCAAGCAGGCCGATATAGCAAAGTCGGGATTTATTTTTTCTATTATTCTGATCTTTATAGGAAATCTGATCGTGGTCATGGCCGTTTTCTCGCCGTTTTTTAATGATATTTCATTTGTTAGTTTTTTGAAGATCTCGACGGATTATTCAAGAGAAATATATCAACAATTAGGCAATAAAGCGTTGAAATTGGCCAGGATAGTAGGGGTGTGGCAAATTTAAAGTAAATATAATATAATTAGTTTGCGAGCGGAGGAGTGGCTGAGTGGACTAAAGCGGCGGTCTTGAAAACCGTTGTGCCGTAAGGCACCGTGGGTTCGAATCCTACCTCCTCCGCCATTTTTCTCCCTTCCACTAAATTCCCATATAATAAATAGTATATAGTTTTTTGACTCTAAGAAATACTTAATATATACTATGTATACAATAACTTACACGGAGTAATATGGGGAGCAAAGGAAAAGCGAAAGGAATTAAAGCTCTTCAGGCCGAAGGAGTGTGCCTGCACTACACTATAGATAAGAGCCCTGATGGTGCTGTTATTCTGGATAAGGATGGGACTATGCTCTTTGTCAACGCCCCTGCGGAGACTTTTTTTGACAAAAAAGCGAAAGCTCTTATAGGCCGCTCATTTGATCATCCTTTCAAGGAGGGGAAAACGACTGAGATCGACGTTGCCCATAAGGATGGAAAAATGCGTTTTGGCGAAGTGCGTGTTTTTGATGCGGAGTGGGAAGGAAAGCCCGCCCGCATGGTATCGATCCGGGACATTACCGAACGCAAAGAGCTGGGACGATTAAAGGACGAATTTATCAGCACTGTATCGCACGAACTTCGCACTCCCATGACAACTATTCGGGAATCGATCTCGCAGATCCTTGACGGGATACTCGGCGAAACCACAAAGGAACAGAGAGAGTTTTTGTCCATCTGTCTTGAGGATATCGACCGCCTTAAAAGGATAGTCGATAATCTTCTGGAAGTGGCCATGATAAAAGCCGGGGCGGTCCAGATAAGAAGAAACGTGGTCGACATAGGAGAGCTGGCCGAAGAAGCAAGTTCTTTATTTAATGCTCAAGCAAGAAAAAAGGGTCTTGAGATAAGAAAAACCTTTCCCGATAAAAGGGTAGAGGTTTATGCCGACAGGGATAAGATCATCCAGGTCTTTAGTAATTTAGTGAGTAATGCCCTTAATTTCACTGAGAAGGGCCATATAGATATCGGGGTCGAGGATAAGGGTAAATCAGTGGAGTGCTATGTTTCCGATACAGGGATAGGTATTGCCGAAAAGGATTTTCCAAGAGTGTTCGGAAAGTTTCAGCAGTTTGGCAGGCTTGGCGGCCCGGGAGAACAGGGAACCGGCCTGGGGCTTTTTATTGCTAAAGGGATCGTAGACTTACATCGCGGAAAGATCTCGGTTGAAAGCAAATTAGATCAAGGGACAAAATTCACTTTTGCATTGCCCAAATTCAGCCCGGAAGAGATCGTATACGATAGCATAGACAAGAGGATAGCGGTGGCAAGGAAAGGGCATGAAGAATTTTCAGTTTTTGTTATCAGGTTGGATGATTATTCAGGGGATGCCCGGGAAGTCTTTTCCAGGATGATGGAAATAAAGAACGTTCTAATGGACGAAAACATCATAGCGGTAAAAGGCGATAATGAGATCGTTGTCCTGGCCGCGGCCGACGAGCAGGACATATCCAGGGTGATCGGAAGGATGAAGAGGGCAATAAAGGAATCCCTTCTTGAGATCACCGAAGAAGGGCTTGAAATTGATTTTTCCTACGGGCGTGCTACTTATCCGGTTGATGCGATCGATGCCGAGGATCTGCTTAAAAAGGCTGGGGAAAATCTTGTCAGCGAAAAAGAAGAGAGGCTGAAGAAGAACGTGATGGTCGTTGACGACAATCCCGCGGTAGTGGAAAATTTGAAAAGGTTTCTGAATAAATTCGGATATAAAAATGTTACAAAGGCGCGCAACGGAGCCGAAGCCCTGAAAAAAGTCGAAGTGAAGCCTCCGGACCTTATGATACTCGATATGAAGATGCCGAAAATGAATGGTTACGAGGTGATCGGCAGACTCAAAGAAGACACAAAAACAAAAGACATACCGGTTCTCATCATGTCAGGTTATGAAGTCGAGATAGATAAACTGAGGGAATATGTCAAGAAAAAAGCCATACCGGCTGTTACAAAACCGATCGATATAAAAGAATTTAAAAAATTGGTGGATTTTTTGCTGTAAAAAAGATTAGGAAATAAAATGGCAAAGAAGATATTAATAGTCGATGACGAACCTTTTGTAGTGAAGGTGTTAGCCAACCGGCTTGAAGCAAGCAACTATGAGGTGATTTCTGCCTATGACGGCCAGGAGGGATTAAAAAAGGTGCATGATGAGAAACCCGATCTTATTATCCTGGACCTTATACTTCCAAAAATTAACGGTTACGAGATCTGTAATATGCTTAAGAAAGACAAAACTTTTTCCGAGATCCCTATAATCATTATTTCCGGAAGGACAACGAGGGAAGACATGAAATTAGCTGAAGAAGCGGCGGCAGACGCGTATATAATAAAGCCTTTTGACCGTGAGACACTGCTGTCAAAGATAGAAGAACTTCTGGAGGGGGGATAAAGTGGCTGAGAGGATACTGGTTGTCGATGACGAGCCCCATACAGTAAAAATGGTGGAGTCCAGGCTCAGGGCGAACGGGTTTGACGTCATCACTGCCCAGAACGGAGCAGAAGGCCTGGAAAAGGCAAGGGCGGAATCTCCGGACCTTATCCTTTTGGATATTATCATGCCCGAGATGAACGGGCATGAAACTCTCAGTAAGCTTAAGGAATCAGAAGAAACGAAGTCCATCCCCGTGATTATGTTTACGTCTAAAGGACAGGTTGAAGATGTCGAAAAAGCATCTTATGCGGGGGCGGTAGATTATATAGTTAAACCTTTTGATCCAATAGCACTTTTAAACAAGATAAGGAAGGCGTTGCATGGCCACTAAAATACTAATAATCGATGACGAGCCCAGTGTCGTGAAAATGGTCGAGTTCAGGCTGAAAAAAGACGGATTTGACGTCATCACAGCCCAGAACGGAGCAGAAGGCCTGGAAAAGGCAAAAGCAGAATCGCCGGACATCATCCTCTTAGACATTCTTATGCCTGAGATGGACGGACATGAGACGCTTCTCAGATTAAAGGATTCGGCGGAGACAAGGTCGATCCCTGTTATCATGCTCACAGCTAAAGGGCAGATCGAGGATATAGAGCGGTCATCTAAAGAAGGAGCGATGGATTATATATCCAAACCGTACGATCCTGTAGTGTTATTGAGTAAAATAAGAAAAGCGCTGGAGGGATGACATGGCAGAAAAGTCCAAAAAGATCATAGATATTCTTCTTTCAAAGAAGCTGTTGACTAAGGCCCAGCTTGAAGAGGCCCTGGAAGAGCAGAAATCGACAGGCGCGCCGATCCAGAAAATCCTCGTCAGTAAAGGTTTTGTTACTTCCGAAGGGTTCGCTCAGGCTCTGGCGCACCAGTTAGAGATCCCCTATGTAAAATTAAGCGATCTCAAGATCGATCCGCAGGTAATAAAGATGCTTCCGGAGGATATCGCGAGGCAGTTTAGGGCCGTTCCTGTAAAGATCAAGGACGACAGTTTGTATGTCGCGTTTGTTACTCCCCTGAACCTGCCTGCCAGAGACGAAATAAAGCTCATAACCGGCTATAAAATACTGCCGATGGTCGCCACTGAAAAGGAGGCGGACCAGGCCATAAATCAATATTACAAGGTCGAAGAGACAAGCAAACAGGCTCTGATCGATCTGCGCTTGCAAAAACTTAAAGAGAAGAAGAAAGAAAAAGCCGTTGAGATGGAAGAAGAGCTGGGAAGGGTCGAGGACCTTCCGGTCGTGAGACTGGTAAGCGATGTTATAAACAGCGCCATCAATGCTAAAGCAAGCGACATACACTTCGAGCCTCAGGACCCGGAGATGGTTGTGCGCTACAGGGTCGACGGCATTCTTCATGATATCATGACTGTGCCCAAGCATATTGAGGCAGCCGTCATTTCGAGAATAAAGATCCTTTCAAATCTGGATATCACTGAGCGAAGGTTGCCCCAGGATGGCCACATTTCGCTGAAAAAAGACAACAGGGAGTATGACTTCAGGGTCTCTACCCTTTTGACAGTGGCTGGGGAAAAAGCGGTCTTGAGAATATTTGACAAAGAGACGATGCTGATAAGCCTGGAGAAGCTTGGCCTTACAAAATACGATCAAGATGTGTTTAAGTCGCTCGTTTCCAAACCTTACGGCATAATACTGGTCACAGGGCCTACAGGCAGCGGAAAGACCACGACTTTATACGCTGTGCTAAACCAGATGAACTTCAAGTCGGACAATATCGTCACGATCGAAAACCCCGTTGAGTACAGACTTAACAGGATAAACCAGATCCAGGTCGATCCAACGGCAAAGATCTCGTTCGCAACGGGGCTTAGGACGATTTTAAGGCAAGACCCTGACAAGATAATGGTCGGGGAAATAAGGGACACCGAGACCGCCGAGATCGCAATTCAAGCGGCACTGACGGGCCATCTTGTATTAAGCACGCTTCATACGAATGACGCGCCAAGCGCGGTCACGCGTTTGGTTGACATGGGTGTTGAGCCGTTTTTGATATCTTCGACCGTGATCGGCACTCTGGCGCAGAGGCTTTGCCGGATAACATGTCCCGAGTGTAAGGAAGAATACGTGCCTTCTCAGGAAGAAGTGAGCAGCATAGGGCTTGAACTGAGATCCGGAAAAAAACTGAACAAGGGAAAGGGATGCAAATTCTGCTATAATACGGGTTTTAAAGGACGGACGGGAATATTTGAGATAATGAAAATGAGTGATGGAATAAGGGAACTTATAATGCAGAAAGAGCCGGTTATAAGGATAAAAGAATTGGCAATGAAGGAAGGCATGAAGACCCTGCAGCAGAATGGTGCTCAAAAGGTATTGGACGGGGTCTCAACGATCGATGAGGTAAGAAGAGTAGTCTATCTGGATTAGGGGAGAAGCGCATGCCAAGATTTAATTATGTAGCGCGTGATAATGCGGGTAAAGTTTACAAAGGAAGTCTTGAGGTCGAGAGCGAGGCGGCGGTTCGCGCCAAGCTGAAATCAACGGGGCTTTACACCACTGAGATCAATAAGCAAGCCGAAGATCTCTTTACGATAAGGTGGGAAAGAGTAAGCACAGATGACATCGTGGTTTTTACCGAACGGTTTTCCTCTATGATCAGCGCGGGACTCCCGATAATCAGGTGTCTAAGCACGCTTGGCAAACAGACAGAAAACCAGACGCTAAAAAGGATAATTTATAAGCTGTCCCTTGACCTTGAAGGCGGGGAAAAGCTTTCGGACGCTTTAGCAAAACACCCCCGCGTTTTTTCCAACTTCTATGTGAACATGGTCAGGGCCGGTGAAGCGGGAGGGCTGCTCGATGAGGTCTTGCAGAGGATAGTGGAATATCTGCATAAGGAAAATATCTTAAGGCAGAATATAAGAAAGGCTTTTACCTATCCCATTATAGTCTTGTGCGCCGCTGCCGTGGTAGTGGGCTTTTTGGTGATATTTATCGTGCCGATCTTTGCCAATGTCTACAGTAAAATGGGGGTACCGCTTCCCGGGCCGACCACCGTACTGCTGGCAATGAGCGGGTTCGTCGGCGGTTATTGGTGGGCTATCTTGATCGTGCTGGGCCTTGCGGTGTTTGGATATAAAAGCGCCTATGTCACGGATGAGGGTAGATCAGTGATCGACAGGCTAAAATTGAATTTACCCATATTTGGCCCGCTGAACCGCAAGATAGCCATTTCGCGCTTTGTGCGCACTTTTGGTTCCCTGGTTGCCAGCGGAGTCGTGATCACCGAGGCCTTGAGCGTGGTAAGAGAAATAACGGGGAATAAGGTGATCGCTAATATCATAGACAACCTTCAGGAAAGCGTGAGGGAAGGAAAAAGAATAGCGGACCAGGTTTCGGAAGAAGAACTTTTTCCGCCCATGATCGCCCAGATGATAGCGGCGGGCGAAGAAGCGGGTGTACTGGATACGATGCTCAATAAAAGTTCGGATATTCTTGACCGGGACGTTGATTATACTGTAGGTAGGTTGGTAGCTTATCTTGAGCCTCTTCTTACGGTGCTTTTGGCCGTAGTTGTGGGTTTTATTGCGTTAGCTATTTATTTGCCTATGTTTGATATAATAACAGGTATGACAAAGTGATGAAAGGAGGAAAGATGCTGGGGAAGAAGGGCTTCACGCTTATTGAGATCCTGTTCGTCATAGTGGTTGTGGCTATACTGGCGGCGATCGTAATACCGAGGTTGACAGAAACTGCTACAACGGCGAGGGAATCAGCCTGCGATGCAAATATCGCAAATATCAATACGCAGGTTGAAAGGTGGTATTTTAATAATGGGAGCTGGCCGGCGAATGATCTGAGCGACATCGCGGCGGACAATGATTATTTTCCGGACGGTATCCCGACCTGCCCGACCACTGGCGGCGGCTCTTATAATCTGGACATAACCACGCACAGGGTTATTGACGACGATCATAACCACGATTAGCAGCATTTCGGTTGAAAGGCGCTTTGCATGAGAAGGCAAAAGGGCTTCACTCTGATCGAGGTCTTGCTGGCTGTTGTTTTTATAGCCATATTGGCTGCTATCGTAATACCGAGATTAACAAAAACAGGCCTTTATAACAGGTACCTCGTTTATACGACAGCGCACAGGATCGCTGCGGATATGAGGCTTGCGCGTAGGCTGGCTGTGACTACAGGAGCTGTGCACCGTGTAAGATGTTCGCAGACAGGAGGAAGCAGCGACTATAATGAATATGTGATCGAGCGTCAGAATGGGAGTTGGGCTTCGGTCGGTGAGACTAAAAACATACCGGATGATATAACGGTTTCAGGAGATCAGGAAACGCAATTTAACGCAAACGGTTCTGCTGACGGAAATCACACGTTCAGATACAGAATAGGCAGCGATAGATACCAGATCACAGTAAGGCAGGTAACAGGTCGCGCAAAGCTGGAAACATATTAGAATGAAAAATAAAAAGGGACTCACGTATCTTGAGCTCATAGCGGCCATTGTGATAATGGCGCTGGCTCTTGTGCCTATTATGCGAATTATGCCGGAAGGAATGACAGCAACTACGAGGGTCGAAAGATTGACAAGAGCGACTCTTTTAGCCCAGAACAAAATGGATGAAGTGAGGAGTCAGATCATGAGCACGAACGCAAGTTATGGATTCAACAAAGATTACACTGAAACTGTAACGGCGTTTCCGGCTCCGGACGATGATTATAAATATACAGTAGCAGATGACCAGGGCGCGAATATAAAAGAATTGAACGTTACAGTATGGTTTGATGAAGACGACGACGACAGCCAGGATACGGATGAACAAAGTGTAGGTCTGGATACTAAGGTCGCGGACAGGGGATAATGCGGGGATTTACGGTACTTGAAATAATTCTTGTAGTTCTTTTATTAAGTATGATCGTAGTAGCCATCGCCCCTTTTTTCAGGACAACTATTGAAGGATGGGAGCTAAAGGACAGGCAGCTTGAGGTTTTGCAGCACGGGCGTGTGGGTATGGACAGAATGGTAAAGACAATTAAATCCGCTAAGCAATTCAGCACAGCAGATGCAAGTTTTATTGCATTTACTGATGCGGACGATACCGTAATCGAATTTAGATTGCAAGGTGGAATATTAGAGGAAAGGCAGGGAGGGTCAGGGGCCTGGGACGAGCTGTCAGAGCCCATAGACAGCCTCACTTTCACTTATTATGATAAAAACGGAGACACAACCTCAAGCCCACCCCAGGTCCGCTCGGTCAAGATCGCGCTGGTAGTAGCGGATGCAGAAAGCAAGGTTAGTTCAGTTACGTTTACTTCACAGGTTACGCCGCGCAAGGATTTTGCTTCTGTTCAATTGGCCATAAATGAGATCAATTACAATGCGCCTGGAGGGGGCGCCAATGAAAGAAGAAGGGAATGGGTCGAACTTTACAACTATGGCACAAGTGATGTAGATCTTACCGGGTGGCAGATCAGCGATTCGAGCCAGACTGACACCCTGGAGCCGGGAAATGGCACCATGACCATTCCTGCCGGAGGGTTTGCGATAATAACAGCAAACCCCACGGATGTTTATACTTATTATTCTGTAGACCCCGGTGCGATTAGGATAAGGGTAGATGACGACAGGATCGGTAACACTTTAAGCGATAGTTCAGAAACGATAACCATTCTGGATTCACTTGGAAGCTCCGTGGATGCTGTTACATATGATGATGCCTGGGGCGGCGACGGTGATGGCGACACGGTTGAAAGGAAGGATGAGACAAGTTTGCCGAGCGACCCGAGCAATTGGGAGGCAAGCAGCGATACGGCAACTTATACAGCCGGTGCGGATAATACCGTGACCCCTTAAAGGGTAATATTTGAAATGAAAAATAAAAAAGGGATAGCCTTGATCCTGGTTTTGTTCACCTTGCTGTTTATTTCCCTTTTGGTAGTTGCTTTCGTGGATTTAGCTACTATTGACCAGCAGATAGTTACGAATCAGGTGCGAGACTTGCAGACAAGTTTTATTGCTGATGCTGGAGTTGAAACTGCAGTCTACGAGTTGAGGCAGGATAGCGGGTATGGCGGGACGGGAGGGGATGTGGAATTTCCCGCCGGTTCCGGAAATACCTATAATGTTACGGTTTCAGGAAGCACCATTACTTCCGTCGGAACGGTATCGGATTTTTCGCGCACTATTGAGGTTGATTTTTTAATAGCGGGAGCAGGAGCTCCTTATACGGTAAGGATAAACACCTGGAAAGAATTATGATGAAGTATTCAATGCTTGACCCACAGAAAGGCATAGTAGGCATATCAATAGGCCCCGGCAAGGTCTTTATAACCCAGCTTAAGCTGACCGAGGAAAAGTGGGAGATAGAGAAGTCAATTTCTGTTGATATTGCCCAGGACATGGTCCAAGACGGGCTTATTGTCGATGTAGAAGGTTTCGCCCAGATCCTGAAAAAAGCTTTTAAGGACAATGAGATCAAGGCAAGACAGGCGATCGCGGCTCTTTCTGGTGCCGGCGCGATAATGCGGGCGATCGAGATGCCGGAGATGCCGCCCGCCCAGATGAAAGAGGCCCTCAAAACTGAAATAGATAAATATATGCTTGCCGGAGAAGAGGCGATAATCGATTATTATCCGGTGGCAAAAGAATGGGTTTTTCTTATTGCCTTAAAGAAGAGCATAGCGAGCGCTCTGCTTGCCGCGATGGAAAAGGCCGGCCTCAATCTGATCGGCATAGACATCTTCCCCCTGGCGGTTTTACGCGCCTTGGGCCGGGGAAATATAGATCTGACATCGAAGAACGCTACGATTTTAGTGCTCGTCGGAGACAAGAAAACGGATATGGGCGCCGTCAAGGGCGGAGTGCTTGCGTTTTCCCGAAGCGTTGAAACTGTTGAGGTTCCGGAACTGATAAAGGAGATCAAGATCATAAACACCTACTGGGGGGAGCAGTTCCCCGGTATTCCCATTGAAAAATTTGTTGTCTTAGGGGACACGGAAAAAGCCGAGGACCTCCGTAAAAAGCTGCCCGAAGAATTGGGCAGTGCGGAATCCGGAAAGCCTCTTGGTATGATGCCGCCTGACTTTAGTCTTTCTCGAAGCGCGAGCATGGGTTTGGCGATGAGAGGGGCAGAAGGGGAGTTTTCCTTTGACATCAACCTTCTTCCTCCGGAAAAATTCAGAAAAATAAAGTTTGAAAGAAGGTTTCTCGCCTCTTTTATCTCGGTTTCAGCGATCTTGCTTGTTTTGTTTCTCATGAACTCTTTATTCGCCGCTATGATCAACTCGTACGAGAAAAAATTAATGCCTGTTAAAAAGGAACTTGCCGCCTCACCGGAAATATTAACTGCGGTCGAAAATATAAACGAAGAAAGGATGCACATACTTGATAATCTGAATCAAAAAAAGGAGTTTATCGCTAAAGTAGAATTTACACCCTGGGCTAAAGTTTTAACGGATGTCAAAAATTTCATCCCTAAGGAAGTATGGCGGACAGACATCTCTACAAAAAAGGATGAAACAGTTGTGTTGCAGGGAAAGTCGTTTTCACAGGATGCTGTGTATAGATATGTGCGCCTCTTGTCTTTTTCTGATTACTTTCATGAGCCGAAATTGGCAGTTATAAGAGGCAAGGAAAAAGAAGGCCGTTCTGTGTTTGATTTTAAAATAATCTGCCCCCTGATAAAAGGGAGTGCTTCAGAATGATGAAACTTAACAAAGAAAAAATTATAGCTATCACAATTTTGGCTGTTTTGACCATCTTTCTTTATAGCCTGTTTTTGGCCCCTCAGAGGAAGAGACTGAAAGCCGTCAGGTCACAATATGTATCCGCGAAAGAACTACTTGAAACCCGGGGGATAAAAGGGGGGAAAATCGATGTATTAAGAAGTGAGAACCAGGAATGGAGAAACAAGCTGGATTCTATTGAAGACAGGTTCATCATAAGAGATGAAGTCAATCAGTTTTTAAAAGGCCTGACCCGTGTGGCCAAGAGGACAGGAAATGACCTAAAGACAGTCGATCCCCTGGAAAGGACACCGAAGCCTGAATTCGGCATTGAAAGAACGCTTGTTGAGGTGTCCATAATAGGTAATTATTCTTCCATAATAGATTTTTTGAACGAACTCGTGCACGATAAAAAACTACTGAAGATCACCGACCTTGAAATAGAAAAAGAAAAAGAAGAATCCCGGGATTTAAAGGTGTCTTTCATATTAACGTTATATGTCATTGAGGGCAGGACCTGGTGATTATGAAGATCGAAGAGCTGATAAAACTTATTAACAGTATGAGCAAAAAGGAAAAGATAAAGCTGGGGCTTCTTGCAGCAGCTACTGTTATATTAATGCTGATCTTGATCGCTAACTACAAGACCGGTCTCCGGAGGATGCCTCTGAAGGAGGCTGCCAGAAAAAAGGAATTTGCGCTTGAAAAGGTAAGAGCGCTCAAGGAAAAAAGGGCGAAGAAGGAAAAACCCGTGGAAATACAGGCTATGCTTCGGGAGGTAGGGCGCGAAGATCCGTTCCTCCCTGCAACCGAAAAATATGTCCCCACAAGGCCGGCACGTACGGAATTGTATCTGTCAGGCATCGTGTCTGATGGGAAAAGATCCTTAGCCATTATTAACGATATGCTCGTGGGTGAAGGCGACATGATAGGGGACAAAAAGATAATCAAGATCAAAGCCAGAAGCGTTATAATAAGGGATGATGGAAGAGAATACATATTGAAAATAGGCGGATTCGAATCACAAAAGGGAGGTAAGTGATATGTGGCTGCTGACAATGATCGGTTTAATAGCCATTATTATGGGTTTTTATTACTTGTTCCGTCCTGCAAAGGTCAAGGAAATGGACAAGTTGGGAAGCAAGATAGTCCTTAGCACCGAGAAGATGCTCGAGAAAAGAGTGCTGATCGGATTTTTCTGCCTCATCGCAGGCCTCTTGCTGGTTTATCTTGCTTTTTGGTGCTGGTAAAATAACCTTTTGAGGTGAAATATGTATATCTTAGGATTCGCTATAAAAGTAGTCGTCAGCACATTCATTATATGGCTCTCGATCGCTATTGTTGACAGAGGCAATTACAGAAATAGCATCAGAAACGCCTTAGTCACAGCCGTCATTTTGAATTTTGCCGGCCTCATGCCTTTTTTCCTTCTTTTCGGCCTCGTGATATGGGTATTTATACTTATCAACTGGTACAGTATCGGGTTTTTTAAGTCTTTCCTGTGTGTCTTTGTTTACGGGGCCATCTATTTCTTCTTAAATCTTTTTATCGCCACGGCGCTGGTAAGCGGGACCTTTGTGGTCGAAAAGATGACGGATGTGTCCATGTACGCCCGTAAATGGAAAGAGATCCGGCAGAACGCCAGCGCGTTTTTCACAAGGTTTCCGGAGTACTTACCTTTTCGAGGCAAATACGCGCGCACGCAAACGTTTGAGGTCGACGGAAAAGAGTTTCTCTTCAGGAAAAACATGCGCTTTTACCTTAAAAACGGAAACGTCATTGAGGCGAGAATATTGATGGAAGGAAAGAGGGGGCTGCTCATCGATATAGCGGAAGGAAGATCGGAAGTCGTTATCCGGAAAGATTCAATTGATCGCATTGAGGAATTCTGACCCCTTTGAAGTATAAACTCATCGTTTTCGACATAGACGGAACCATTACCAGGCACATTTCGAGCTGGAGATTTATCCACGAAAAACTCGGACTCTGGGACGTCCTGGCAAGAAAATATCAGGAACAGTTTCTTGCCGGGAAGATAAGTTATCGCAGATTTTGTGAGCTGGACGCGGCGCACTGGAAGGGGATAAGCGCTAAAAAACTGCATGATATTTTCAAGCGCGTCAGGTATTCAAAAAACGCAGAAAAAGCCATAAAAAGATTGAAAAAAGAAGGCTTTAGGCTGGTGGCGGTTTCAACGGGTTTGCAGTTTATAACCGAGCGTGTCAAAAAAGAGATGGGGTTTGATCACGTTATCGGGAACCGCCTGAACGTTCGGCTCGGAAAACTCACCGGAAAAGCAACGATCAATATAAGTCATGGCGCAAAGGGAAAGACCCTGCGGGCTATCCTCGAGCGTTTCAAGGTAAAGCCCCATGAGATGATAGCTGTGGGTGACTCTGAAGGGGATATACCTATGGCCAGATTAGCCGGTTACTCCATCGCTTTTAATTCTTCCAGCGAGGAGTTGTCAGAAATAGTGGACTATAATTGCAGGTCCAATGATTTCATGGAAGTCTGTGATCAGGTACTTAAGGTGTCCAAGTGAAAAAGTCGAAATTACTGAATTTGCTTGTTTTCCTTTCAATTGCGTTCTATGCCACGCTTGCGCAGGGTGAGATGTTCGCCGCTCAAAGGCGCAATATGGTCGAATACCAGATAGAGGGCCGCGGCGTTACTGACAAAAACGTCCTTAGGGCGATGATGGAAGTCAGGAGGCACCTTTTTGTTCCAAGAAACCTGAAGGACGCAGCGTATGAAGATACGCCCCTGCCAATAGGATACGGCCAGACAATATCGCAGCCGTACATCGTCGCGTACATGACGGAAGCCGCTGAGCTGGCACCTGATGACCGCGTTCTTGAGATCGGGACCGGCTCCGGGTATCAGGCTGCGGTTCTGTCAAAAATAGTCAAAAAAGTTTACACGATAGAGATAATCAAGGAGCTTGCCGATTCTGCCGCCTCAAGGCTGAAAAGGCTGGGTTACGACAACGTGAACGTGAAATGGGGAGACGGCTATAAAGGATGGCCGGAGCATGCTCCTTTTGACGCGATCGTTGTGACGGCGGCTCCGCCGGAGATCCCGGAAGAGCTGATAGGGCAGTTAAAGATCGACGGAAGGATGGTAGTCCCGGTAGGCTCTTTTTTCCAGGAGCTTTACCTTATTACGCGGACCGAATCAGGTTATGAAAAGGAGCCCTTATTGCCGGTGAGGTTCGTGCCCATGGTGCACGGCAAGGATTAGGAACGAGTATGAAACTTAAAATAGGTTGCTGCGGCTTTCCGGTCGGAAGGCAGAAATATTACGAAAAGTTTAAACTGGTCGAAATCCAGAGGACTTTTTATCGATTACCGAGAATAGAAACCGCCGAGAAGTGGCGCCTTTTTGCTCCGGACAACTTTGAATTCACCCTGAAGGCATGGCAACTTATTACTCATGAGTCCACCAGTCCGACTTACCGCAGATTGAGCTTTAAAATGAAGCCGGGTCAAAAGAAAAAATGCGGATCTTTTAAGCCAACAGACGAGGTATTCAGGGCCTGGGAGGAAACTGAAAAAATAGCATCAGTCCTCAAATCCAGGATAATAGTATTTCAATGCCCGGCTTCCTTCAGGCCGACAAAGGAAAACAAGGAAAACCTAAGGAAGTTTTTCAGGACGATCAGGAGAAAAAGGTACAAGTTTGCATGGGAACCTCGCGGCGATTGGACGGAAAAGGACATAAAGAGATTATGCGAAGACCTCGACCTTATACATTGTGTCGATCCCTTCCAAAGCAAGCCTTTATACGGGAATATCAGGTATTTTCGCCTTCACGGGATAGGAGCGTATAGATACAAATACAAGGGGTGGGAGCTCAAGCAGTTACAGGAGTTCTGCGAGAGCGAAAGCATCCTTGTAAAACGTAAACCGATCTATGTGCTTTTTAACAATACCCACATGTTTGAAGATGCCGCCAGGTTCGAATGGATAGCTAAAAATACCGGCCTGATCAGAAGCCTTAATCTTAATTTTCTTGAAAGACTTTGCCGTGAGATCGACGCTAAAGAAGAGGAAGAGAAGGTGCAGATCCTAAGCCGCGAAGCTGAAAAGATAGTTTCATTGATACTTCACACCGACTACGCGAAAGTGGATATAGAAATAGAGAAAGAAAAATTGCGAGAGCTCTGTGAAAAACTGTTTCCGGAAAAGGGATACCTTTACGATATGATATATTCGCGAAGGTTTGACCGGTTGTGGGAGCAGTTTCGGGGAAAGAAATGAACATACTCATCACGGGAAGGCCCGGGTCCGGGAAGACAACGCTTATAAAAAAGCTTACCGAGGAGATCGCGAGCCCCAAAAACGGATTTTACACTGAGGAGATGCGCGAGGGCGGCCGGAGAACGGGATTTCTCTTAAAGACCTTCGATGGGAAAGAGGCTATCCTGGCAAGTGTTTCAATAAGATCTCCTTACAGGGTTGGAAAGTATGGCGTTGATCTGCCGACTTTTGAAAAAATAGGAGTGGCCGCCGTAGAAGAAGCCATAGAATGCGAAGGAATAATAATAATCGATGAAATAGGAAAAATGGAACTTTTCTCATCCGCTTTCCGTGAAGCCGTCAAACGCGCATTGGACACGGGACACGTAATAGCCACGATAAAATCCGGTAAAGACGATTTCGTCGGAAGGATCAAGCAGAGGAAGGATGTACGTGTCCTTACGATAAACGCGACCGGAAAAGATGAGCTTGTCAAGAACATCCTGAAGGTGGTGAAAAATGATTCATTTTAATACCATTTTGACGTTCGGGGTCATACTTATTTTCGGGTATCTGGCAGGTTGGATCGCGAATCTTTTAAAACTTCCGAAGATCACCGGCTATATCGCGGCAGGCATATTTCTCGAACCGTCCTTTTTGGGCATTCTTCCAAAAGGGTTCATTCAAAATTCGGATGCGATAAGCAATTTTGCCCTGTGTATCATAACCTACGTGATCGGCGGATCGCTTCATTTTGAACGCATAAAGAAAATGGGTAAAACCATGTTCTGGATGACTCTTCTGGAGGCAGAAACAGCGTTTCTCCTTGTTTTTGGCGGACTTTTGGTCGTATTTCTTGCGGCGGGGCGTTATCTTGGAGTATCCATCCAGCCGACCTATTACTTGCCCCTGGCGCTTCTGTCCGGGGCCCTGGCTTCTCCTACCGATCCTACGGCTACGATAGCTGTTAAGGAAGAATATAAGGCCGACGGGCCGGTAACGACGACTATTCTCGGAATAGCGGCTTTTGACGATGCGACCGGCATAGTCAATTTCAGCATCGCAACTGCGATCTGCGTGGCGGTTCTTGGAGGCGCCGGCAGCAATATTGGCACCTTTGTTCACCCGGTAGTAGTAATATTGGGCTCCATGTTAATGGGTGTCCTTTTCGCTTTTCTCCTGCTTTGGGTCGCAAGGAAAGTCAAAGAAAAAGGGGTTCTGGTTGTCCTGATTTTCGGTTTTCTTTTCTTATGTTTCGGAACTGCCAAGCTTTTAAATATGGATGAACTTTTATCCACGATGGTTCTGGGGTGCGTTGTGGCAAATTCCGGAAAGTACGGAGAGAAGTTTTTTATCTCTATAAGAGAGTATATCGAAGAGACGATATTTGTCATATTCTTCGTTCTCGCGGGGGCGCATCTCGAGATCGGGGTCCTGAAAAGCTGCCTGTGGATAGTTCTGGTGTTCGTGATATTCAGGACTCTCGGGAAAGTTCTTGGAGTCTATTTCGGCGGCCTGATTTCAGGGGCGAAAGGGAATGTCAAAAGATATACGGCATTCGGGTTGATCCCGCAGGGAGGGATTGTCGTAGGGCTCGCCCTCCTGGTTAAGCAAGATCCCCGTTTTTCGGATATTTCGACGATCCTCCTGAATATTGTCCTTGGGACGACCGTTTTCCACGAGTTTATCGGTCCGCTTTTCGCGGAGATCGGACTGAAGAAGGCGAACGAAGTGGGGAAAGAGAAAAGCTAGTTACACGCTCACGGTTATTTTTTCACCGGATTTGATCTTCTTGAGCCCATCGATACCCTCAATTACTTTCCCCACTAAAAGCACCTCCGAAGCGGGAACGGGTTTTTCGGAAGTGCTGACGGGTGTTCTTCCGAAGAAAACGCAAAGGCAGCTCCCCTCCGGCCAGTAGGCGATATCCCCTATATTTACGTCCAGCGTGCCCTCGCCGGAACTGATATCTACCGGTATCGGGAAATAGATCTCCTCGCCCCAGGTGCTGACTTTGGAGAGTAAGGGAAGCGCTTTTAGTATTTTCCGGGAAACCTCGGAATCATCGAACTGGGCTGTTACGGAAACTTTTTGTGTCTTAAGTATAATCTTATCCATATATGACATTTTAACACTGGTTTTCCTCAGGATAAAGGAATATTCGATTGGATAGGGCATGATTGTGTAAAATAAAAAAAAGCAACCTTTTCATGGTTGCTTTTAAAAATCTAGCTTTTCTTTTACCTTTTCTCCATTTATTTTTAAGGGGGGAGAAAAGCTAGAGAAAAAACCCAAAACTCTCAAAGCTCATATCTATCTCCCTTTCATCTTCTAGTATAACATAAAATAAGGCAAAGGCAACTTTTTGCAAAGTTATTTCTGGAAAAATAATAGCGCAAAATGTTAAATATCGAAATAGCTAGATATAGCCAATTTTGAAATTCTTTTCTTTCGTTGCCTTGGCAATACAGTTGTTGTATACTATACAATATAAAGCACTTAAGTCACTTGCTTCAGAAAGCAGTTAGCGATGACAAACTATTTAATAATATCAAACCTCATAATCCTTATCATAGTCTTTCTTTGCGGCGTAAAACTTATTGAATTCAAACGCACCAGAAGCGCTTTCCAGAGACTCGTGGACCACGCCCATACAGGCTATTACAAATATCGGCACAGGGACGGCGTCCTCATCGAAGCGAATAAGAGCTTTATCGATATAATGGAACTCGACTTAAAGAAGGATGAAGCAATAGGGCGCTCTTTGAGTGAACTTATCATATATGTTGATGACGAAGAACGCTTGCGCGAGAAGCTGAAAAGGGACAGGTCTATCAGAAATTATGAATACCATTTCAAAACGCTGAAAGGAAAGGATAAGCGGGTGCTTTATAGCTCCTGCGTGATCATGGACCGATACACCGGCGAGGAAATAATAGAAGCTCTGATTAAAGACATAACCGATGAGAGGGCATCGGAAAAGAGGCTCAGGGAAGCGGAAGAGCGGTACAGGAAACTCTTCGTGAATTCGGGAGAGATGGTGATGATTTATAAATTCGACAGCGGGGTGATCGATGAAGTCAATCCTGTAACGGAAGTTCTTACCGGTTTTTCCCAGGACGAACTTGTCGGCAGGCCGTTTGAAGGGCTGTTCCATCCCTCTTCACGAAAAGCCCTGAGGGATGTCTATAAGGATCTGATGTTCAGAGGTTCTTCACACCTGGAAGGGGTTATTGTATGTAAAAACGGTTCGTATAAGGAAACAAGCCTGATCTTAAGTATGTTTGAATTTAAGGGTGATAAGATCGTCATGGCTCTTATAAGGGATATATCCGAACTTGTCCGTGAAAGAAAAGAACAGGAGCGCAGGAAAAAGGAACTCGAGGATTTCTGCAAAGCTTCTGTGGAACGGGAAGAGCGCCTGAAGGGCCTGCGCACAGAATTACAAGTGGCAAAACAGCAGATAAAACTTTTAAAAGGAAAAAGTGAATCTAGTGAATGAAGAATTAAAGTATCAATCGAGGATACTGTCCACTTCCTTCGAGATACGCATTTTTAACATCCTTGCAGGACTTATTTCTGTTTATTTGCTGAAGAAGATATTCGCTTTTCCCATCAGCCGCGAAGTTTTTGTTATTTTCTACGTGTGGCTGCTGACAAGCGCGATCTATCTGGTTCCCCTTAAAGCCAGTTTGTGCAAAACCAGAAAGATCCTCGACAGAATTCATTTCAGCTATTATTTCCTGGGGATAAGTTACGTAACCATGATAATCCATTATGTGGGCGGCATAGAATGGATAGCTTTCCTGGTCTATGTATTTGACCTGGTTTACGGCAACGTACTGATGAACAGGGCAAAAGGAACAATTATAACCGCTTTTGCTTTATTTTGTTATTTCTCTCTTGGTTTTATGGAGTATATGCGGATAATTCCGCACCACAGGTTTGTAACTCCTGAGATAATGGTTTATTCTGATCTCGGATACTTGATGGGCATGGGCGTGATCACCGTGGGAGGGATATTCTGTTTGTTGTCTTTTAGCACCGGGCTCTTCGCTAAAATGAAGTATGAAAGAGAGAAAAGTATACTCGACTCCAGAAAAAGGTTCGAAGTCAAGTCGATGCAGCTGGAAAATGTTGCAAAGGTTTTGAGAAAAAAAATATCCGAAAACACTTATATCAGAAGGGCTGCCATAGGATACGTAGAGAAGAAAGAATTTGAACTTGAAGCCACGAAAAGAGACCTGGAAGAACAGATCGAAAAGCTGAGGAAGACGCAAAGATCGATGTTTTTTATGATAGAGGACCTGAACGAGATGAGCGCTCAGCTCAAGGACGCCCGCGACCACCTGGAGGATAAGGTCAGGGAGAGAACGGATGAGCTATTGAGCATAAGCAAGAAACTTCACAGGAGCGAGCGTCTTGCTTTCCTCGGGAAACTGGCCGGCAGTGTTACTCACGAGCTTCGAAATCCGCTTGCAGTTCTTAAAAACGCTGCGTATTACCTGGACAAGAGACTTAAGGGGAAAAAAGACGAAAAGGTTCTGAAATATGTCGACATATTGAAAAAGGAAATTTCGATCGTGGATGCGATAATAGACGATATTATGGGATTTGCGAAGACTAGGGTCCCCAGGATCGAATCTGTTGCCGTGCGGGAAATCATAGAAAACGCTGTTTCGATGCTTAATATTCCGGAGCTTGTGAAGGTAAAAAAAGATTACGAAAAATTGCCGAAGATAAAGTGTGACAGCAATCAGGTTCTGCATGCGATAGTGAACATAGCCAATAACGCGATCATAGCCATGAACGGTAACGGGACGCTTACTTTCCGGGCCAAAAAAGGCAAAGATTTTGCATGTATAGAAATTGAAGATACAGGACCGGGTATTTTCCCGGAGCAAAGGGACTTGATATTCGAACCCCTTTATAGCAGCAAGCCCAAAGGTATCGGCCTGGGTCTTCCGATCGCTAAAATGATGATAGAAAACCAGGAAGGCACGATAGAATTTACAAGCGAGCTGGGTGAGGGAACGGTATTCAAGATATGCCTGCCGCTAAAAAGAAAGGCCTCAAAAGAATGAGCGAAAATCCAAAGAAGATAGTTATAGCGGACGACAATAAGGAATTATGCGACATCCTTAAGACAATACTGGAAGGTGAAGGATATAAGGTTGAAGTTGTTTATGAGGGGTTTTCTCTTATCGCGCACCTCAAGGAAGTCCAGGATGTCGATGCGATCATACTGGACCTTATGATGCCTGAGAAGGCGGGAATAAGCGTCATAAACACGGTCCGTTCCATCTCACCTGCGTCAAAACTCATTATTTATACAGGTTTTACCACTTACAGGCACTCGGTGTTCGGAAGGGAAGCTGATGCTTTTCTGAATAAGACCGAAGGGCCTGAAAAACTCATCGAAGTCCTCAAGAAACTCATTGGTTGATATTTTAATAGAATAGCAAGCATCTATATGTTATCATCTATCGAAAATACGGAGAGGTGGCTGAGTGGACGAAAGCGGCGGTCTCGAAAACCGCTGTGCCCTTTGGGCACCCAGGGTTCGAATCCCTGCCTCTCCGCCATAAAAAAACAATCTCTTTGTTAACGCAAGAAGCTTTTTATGGCTATACAATCCGCTGTTAGCGGATTGTATGGATGTTTCTTCGTCGAGTCAAATAAAAGCGCTGCTTTGCTTTGTCTCTCCTCAGAAACATCCTTGGAGAGCTCGGGGCCCCTAAGTGAGCTCGCCTGAAGGCTCGCCCGGTGTCCCTGCCTCTCCGCCAGCAAAATCCGTGACAAATCTATTTTAAATGAGTAGAATGTATATCTAGTAGACAAGGGGAAGGTTATATGGAAAAGTTTTTTTCGAGCGAGAAGATCCAGGACGTCGTCGTTATAAGATTTCTCTTTAACGAAATAAATCTTGTCCAACGCGAAAAGCTCAAGAAGGGCTTGCAGCAAATATTGCACGATAACGGGAAGAAATTCATCATCGATCTTTCCGGAGTCGGGTTCGTTTCCTCATTGGTACTGGCCACGATCGTGTTTTTCGCCAAGGAAGTAAGAATCGGTGAAGGCGAATTAAAATTGTGCGGCGTATCTACTGAAGCCCGCAGCGTTTTTCAGCTTACCCAGCTTGATAAAATCTTTGAAATATACGACACCGAGCACGACGCCATAGAAAGCTGGAAAGAGATCCCATAACTTTGTCGCGGAGAGGTGGCCGAGTGGACGAAGGCGCGTGTTTGGAGAACACGTGAACAGAAATGTTCCCAGGGTTCGAATCCCTGCCTCTCCGCCATTAAAAAAGCTCAAGTTCGCCTGGTAGCCCCCGGCAAGGTTTACTTTGACTTTAAAATAATAGAATATGCAAACCGAAGAAAATAATTTGCGAGGATTAAAACTCTGGTTAAAGGCTATACGCGTACCATTCTTTACCGCGACTATAATTCCCGTCGCTCTGGGTTCGATCATCGCTTGGCATGGTACCAATAATTTTATTTGGATGAAATTTGCCTTGGCAATGATAGGCGCTCTGCTGATTCATGCGGGTACGAATTTAGCCAACGATTATTTTGATCACATCTCGGGATGTGATGAGGCGAACCTTACTCCTACGCCTTTCAGCGGGGGAAGCAGGGTGATCCAGGAAGGATTGATCGCGCCAAAAAAGATTTTATATATTTCTTTGGCAGCATTTATTCTTGGAGGATCAATAGGTCTTTATCTGAATTATCTATGCGCGGGGAATGTAATTCTTATTTTAGGTGTTATTGGGATATTTTTGGGAATTTTTTACACTGCCAGACCATTACGCATAGGTTATGGCAGTTTTGGAGAGCTGGTTGTAGGGATCGGGTTTGGTCCTCTGATGGTATTAGGTTCATATTACGTTCAGGCCCAAACTTTGCCTCTACAGGTTCTTTTAACTTCGATCCCGGTCGGTATTTTAATTGCCCTTGTTTTATTTATAAACGAGTTTCC
>JBHIBX010000001.1:0-35203 GCA_046759285.1 Candidatus Omnitrophota bacterium | reverse complement strand
TTCCTTCATCAGATCTATAATATGAGGAATATTTATTTCAAACGGGCAGCGGCTGTAGCAATTCTGGCACGACGAGCAGACCCAGATCGTCCTGGATTTAATGATCTTCTCGATATCGCCGACAGCAAGCCATCTCACAAGGACGCTCGGCGGAAAATCCATCTCCGGCGCCACCGGACAGCCGGAAGTGCATTTCCTACACGCGTAACATTTTCTTATGGCTTCTTCTATTTCTTTCTGAACTTCTGGCGGTAATACTTTTTTCATCATTCCAGTTTTTCGATCATACGGAAAACCTGCTCCATGGTCATGTTTTTCAGCTTGCATGCCTTGTTCGGGCATACCGTGACGCAGGCCCCGCAACCCTGGCAAAGCGCTTCCTTGACTATCGCTATTTTTTTCTTCGGGTCTATTTCTCTGGCGTCATAAGGACAGGCCGTGACGCATAGTCCGCAACCCGTGCAGAGCTCCTCGTTCACACAGGCTACAACGGGCTCGCTATACAGCTTCTCCTGAGAAAATAAATAGGCCACTTTGCTGGCCGCGCAACCGGCCTGGCTTATCGAGTCGGGTATGTCTTTCGGCCCCTGAGCGCATCCGGCGAAGAAAATACCGCGCGTTGTGCTCTCAACTGGACGCAATTTCACATGCGCTTCGGTATAAAAACCGAATTCGTCCGTACTTACATTCAAAATTTTAGCCAATTCCTTAGCATCATCGCGGGGAACTATTGCCGTGGCAAGCACTACCATATCAGCTTTTATCTCGATCTTTCTGTCGGTCAGGGTATCGACCCCCCAGACCACAATTCTGTCATCCTCCTTAAATATTTTGCTTACCTTTCCGCGAAAATAAAGCGTTCTTTCCTCCTCCATGCCGCGCTGGACAAATTCTTCGTACCCTTTTCCGCCCGACCTGATATCTATATAAAACACGTATGCTTGTCCATCCGGGACTTTTCTTCTGTAGAGCATCGCGTGTTTCGCCGTATACATGCAGCAGATCTTTGAACAATAAGGCATGCCGCTTTCGGGATCCCTTGATCCTATGCACTGCAAGAAAACGACTTCTTTCGGGATCGTTCTGTCGGACGGCCGGACTATCTGGCCTTCTGTCGGGCCGGATGCGGAATTCAGCCTTTCAAATTCAAGCCCGCTGATCACGTCCTTAAACTCCCCATACCCATACTCTTCTAACTTATCAGTAGGATAGAGGTCGAAACCGGTAGCAATGACAATAGCCCCGAACTCTTCTTCTATAATGGTCTCTTTCTGCTCGAAATCAACCGCGTTGATCTCACAGACCTTTGAGCAGATCCCGCACTTCCCTTGCAATAGATATAGACAATGTTTGGCGTCTATAACCGGCTTATTGGGTACCGCCTGAGGTGAGCTCACATATATTGCTTTTCTTTCGCCCAGTTTTTCGTCAAATTCGGAAGGGACTTTTACCGGACATTTTTCAATACATATGCCGCAGGCCGTGCACTTTTCTCTATCGACATAGGCGGGTTTGACGCGGATCTCGGCCTTAAAGTTACCGACACTGCCGCTTACTTTTTGAACTTCCGCGTACGTGACGAGTTTTATCTTCGGGTGCTGCGCAACCTCCACCATCTTGGGCGTGATAATACACTGAGAACAGTCAAGCGTGGGAAAAGTTTCCGCGAGCTGCGCCATATGTCCGCCTATTGAAGGCTCTCTTTCGACCAGCATGACGGGATAACCGCTATTGGCAATATCCAGCGCTGCCTGCATGCCGGCTATGCCGCTGCCTATCACAAGAGCGCGCTTAACCAGGGGAGTCGCGATAGGTTCCAGCGGTACGTTCTGTTTGACTTTCTCCACCATGCCCGAGATCAATTTAATGGCCTTTTTGGTAGCCTCCCCTTTATGCATGCGATGGACCCAACTGCATTGCTCGCGAACATTCGCTATTTCCAGCTCATACTCGTTAAGTCCGGCACGCTTGGCCGCACGCCTGAAAGTCGCCTCGTGCATGGCGGGCGAACAGGCGGCTATAACCGCGCCGTCAAGCTTATGCTTTTTGATGGCGTCTATTATCATATCCTGGCCCGGTTCAGAGCAGAAATATTTATAATATTCCGCGTAAGCTACGCCCGGATATTTCTTCATTGTCTCGAGAACCTTATCGACGTCTACAACATCCGAGATATTAGACCCGCACCAGCATAGAAAAACACCGATTCTTTTTTTCATGTGGAAACCTTCTTTAAATATCCTTTTTTCTTTAAAAACGGTCGTGGATCAACGACGTGTTCATCCCATATCTCATCCGTTATTTCAACCCCCAGAGCCAGAGCCATGAGCTCCGTAAGATAAAGCACGGGGATCTTCTTAAACTCTTCATCTTTGCTGGATATGCCTTCCTGGCTCCAGTCAAGATTAAAATTGCATAGAGGGCAGCTCGTTGCTATCGTTTCCGCGCCGCTGTTAGCGGCGTAATTCAGTATCCTCGAAACACAGTCTTCTACCGCCTCGGTCTCGGATATGGTTAAAAAAGACCCGCAGCACTCCGTCTTAAAGGGATAATCCACTACCCGACAGCCCAGGGCTTCGAGAAACTTCTCAAAGATCGTCGGTGCATAAGGGTCGTCAAATGCCATCTCTTCAAAAGGACGGAGCAGCTGACAGCCGTAGTAGGGAGCTACCGCCATATTCTCAAGACTTACCTTCACTTTTTCTTTAACCTTTTCGAAACCCACCTCGTCCCTGATAACCTCCAAAAAGTGAACGATCTCTATGGGGCCCTTATATTCTTCTTCTAAAAAATCAAAGACCGTCTCGCGCTTTTCTTCATCCGACTCCATCAGACGATTCACCCTTTTAAGCACGTAATAACACGTGGAGCAAAGAACGGCCAGTTTATCTCCCTCTTTTTTCGCCGAAACCAGGGTCCTGACCGGCGCCAGGTGATTCATAAGATTATCGGTGACGGTGGAGTAATTCGCCTGGCAGCAATACCAGTTTTCCAGTTCTTTAAGCTCGACTCCGAGTATGCGTATGCACTCTTTCGCGGTCTCATTAAGACCCTTGGCTTTATTGGTCAATGTGCATCCTGGAAAATAAGGAATTTTTATCATTTAATTCTCTTAAATCACGTTAAGGCGCGTAAAAGTGTTTGTCAACTATGTAACCCGTAATAAATATACTAAGGATAATAACATATTGAATTATGCCGCTGCGAATCGTCGAAATGAACCTATATGGGTTTTCACATGCTCGGATCCCAATGGTATAAGTTATCAATGAAATTGGTAAACAAACCAGTGCAAGCAAAGTCAGGCGTGGAAAGTTTCCTAAAAATAACCCTATCATTAAAATTGCATAAAAGAGAATCAAAACTCCTCCATACAATTTCATTACATTCTTTTGCCCGATTCTCACGCATATGTTCCGCTTGCCGACAAGCCTATCGGAAAAATAGTCTGGTACTTCATTCAGTATCGATATCGCAAATAAAAGAAGTGCGGGAACTACCGATACAAAAAGCGGCAGAACATCTATGCGCTGTGTCTGAACATAATAACTTCCCATCATCATAAAGGGACCATAAGAAAGCGAAATCGTAATTTCCCCAAACCCACGATACGCCAACTTGATCGGTGGTCCAAGATAAAATAGAGCCGCGAAGAATCCAATAACTGAAAGTATAATTATCGCCACACCTAACTTCAACGTCAGAAAAATGGCAACAATTAGAGCAATAAAAAAAGCAACAATGCCAACAAAAAAAGTGCTCTTAGTCACCGGTTTGGGATCTACTTGGAACACTCGGTCTGTTCCAAGTTGCCAGTCGAAAAATTCATTGAAAGCCTCAACACCGACCAGTACAAAAAAAAGACCTGCCAGACCCACAAGAAACAAAAAAGGACTAAATTCCCCACGGAAATAAAACGCGACTGCTGACCCAAGGCAATAAGGCAGAAGACCCGCAATTAATAAAAACCTGTATCGAATAAGCTTTATTAATCCTGTTAAAGTTCTTTCCATTTATTGGCTTCTTTCAAGAGTTCTGGGCTATCAATAACTCTCTTTGTAAAAGCAATAACCTCTGGGTTTCTCCAGGCTTTCTTGTATTCTCTCCAAATCTCAGTTAGACCCCGCTTACGGAGATCACCGCAGATAAACGGAAGCGGCCCGATAAGCTTGACCTTGCCATTGGGAATAACAAGAAGACTCGCAGAAGGATGTTCCAGGCGATATTTTAATTCCTCTATAACATCATAAGGATAATAATACACCTTCATTTTGCCCTCATATTTAGCTTGTTTTTCTTTTAGAACATCGAAGAATTTTTCATATTCTTCATCGGATGGACACAGGATATCCCAGTTTTGCGCCGCTCGCCCGATACGCATGATCTTACCCGTGTAGAAACCGTAAACACCCATGTCGTATGCCATTTCGATGACGTCTCCGGTTTCATGGATATTAAATTTTGTAGGAACGAACACTACCTCCGTATTGCAACCAGCTTCTATAAGATGCTTGCAGGCGTCAATGACCTTCTGCCAGTTTCCTCTGCCCCTTAATTGACCAAAGGTTTCGGGTGTGGCACCGTCAACGCTTATCTGCACAGAACGGAAATTAAGTTCGGCAAATCGCTGAGCTGTTTTGCGATTTATGAAAAGCCCGTTCGTCTCTACCTTCAGGCTCACATCGGCATTTCGAAGGAACTCGCTGATCTTGAAAAAATCCGGATGCAGCATAGGTTCTCCGCCTGAGATCGCCGCATACGGTATCTTAAGGTCGACTATCTGCCTGCAGAAATCCATTATTTCTTCCCCGGTAAGCTCATCCGGCATGCTGTGGCCTGCCTCTTCGCAACAATGCAGGCAATCAAGATTACAGGCTGAATTTAATTGCCAGGCGATAAATAAAGGAGAGACAAAATGATCGAAACTGTCTCCTTCGGTTTGCTGTATAGTTGACGTTGGGCGTAATTCATTTTCTATCATTTTTTCTCCTAACTTTTGATTATATTTTTGCCTCTCAACATCGAAACGAACTCCTCCACATCGTTCTCGATCGTCGATGTATCACCGTTATAATTTTCATTCAAGTCAGTAATTAAATCCTTTGACTCCTTTCCCCCTTCAAGTAGACTCAATATTTCCGCGCCTGTTTCATTTGTTATGAGCACTTTCTCGCGCAATGTTTCAAAAATCACTGCTCCAAACTTCTCCTTACGTACTTTCACATGTTTCTCGAATTGCATGAGGACACCCCTTTCAATGAGACCATGACTTACAGCATACGTCAATTTACCTCTTGTCTTCCACTATGACACAGATTAGGTGAATCTGATATACGGCTGTGCCATCACCCTTCCGGACACATCCTCGAGAGTCGGCTTCTTCCACTCCTTTTTATCATTCTTTTTGGCTTTCTCTTCCTTGTCAATCACAAGGGTCTTTTTTTTACATTTTTCTTTCTCCATTTTCTCCTCCTGTGTTAAAAGTCAATTTTTCAATCACTACTTTTACGAAACCTGCAAACGATCAACTGCTGGGGCAGCTTCTTCCACATCTTTTCGGCTATTTTTTTAAGCTCCACCTTGTCTACCCCTTCTCTTTTTAATACCTCTCTCAGGGTATCCATTATCTTGGCCACATCCACGCCTTTGGGGCACTTAGCGGCGCACTGCAAACAGCTTGAACAAAGCCAGATGGTCTTGGAATCCAGCACTTCTTTTTCAGAGCCAAGCTGGATCAAACGGATGATCTGGTTGGGCAGGATATCCATGTGACCAACAATAGGACAGCCGGCGGAACACTTTCCGCACTGGTAGCATTTATAGATATTTTCCCCGCTGAGTTCTTCAATTTTTACTATGAACTTACTCTGCGCTTCTTTGCGTGATATCTTCACCTTCCATGCCTCCGCTTAAAATGCTTACAACAATAATAGAGATAAGCCCTAAAATGATAAACACAGAAAACCCCTGGGCATAACCATTGATCCCAGATATGCGGACAAAAGACCCCATTAAAGGAGGTACAACAAATCCTCCCAATGCCCCCAAGCCTCCGACCCATCCGGCTGCTCCGCCTATCGCTTGAGGGATTTTCTGTGGGACCAGTTTAAACACAGCGGCATTACCTACTCCCATTCCCACCGCCATCAGGATTTCGGCAAATACAGAGAGTCTGAAATTGCGTGATAGGGTCATCAAAATGGCTCCGATCAACATAACAAAAAGAGATAAAATAGCCGTTCTCTCTCCCCCAAATTTATCAGAAATAACACCCCCGCCGATACGGATCACAGAAGTAAGAATAGAATAAAGAGCAGTTAAGAAACCCGCGTTTACTATAGTTACATTATAAAACGATTTCCAATAAATTGGTAGCCATGCAGTAAGGGCAATGAATCCTCCAAAAGTAGTAAAATAAACTGCCACAAGAATCCAGGTTTTCCGTGTCCTAGCTGAAAGCAAAAGACTCTCGGTAAGACTTCCTGCGGGAAAGACTTCCTGCCCATTTTTAGCGGCGATATTTTTTGCCTCATCAGGTGATGCCCCCTGATAGCGCAGCTGAAAATACCAAGCGTTTTTGCCCATCATAAAATAAAGACCGGTTCCTGCTACCAAAAATATAAGCCATGCAAGATATGCCCCTCCCAACCCTAATCCTCTAAGAGCTATGGGAAGAAGAAATGAAAACACTCCGGGCGCAATATTGCCAATCCCGGCATAAGTTCCTAAAGCCGTGCCCTGCCTTTTTTGAGGAAACCAGTAGGAAACTTGACTTATGCCTACGGAAAATGTAGCAATACCGCATCCGCTCAATAGCCCCAATAAAAGCAGAAGCGGATAAAAATGTACATTGAGATGGTCGGGATAAAGGATAAAAATTACTAAAGATAAAGCTAACATCCCTATGATGGAAAAAGCAAGGAGAACAAGAAAAGGCTTTCTTCCCCCGGTGGTATCTACCCAGGCAGAGAAAGGAATACGCAGAATAGAACCGGATAAAGACGGCATCGCCACTAATATCCCGACCATTACCGGACTCAACTGCATGGCATCCTTAAACTTCGCCGCTGCCGGACCGAATAAAGAAACAGCCGCAAAGCCTATAAAAAAGCCTAATGTTGCTCCCCAGAACCCTTCTTTTGGACTGCCTTTTAAGCTATACATGACATCACATTCCTCAAGGACTTATTATATTTACCGCACAACTTTTATAAGACGGTTGTCTTGAATAAGGATCAAACGCTGGAAAAGTCAATTCATTTGTTTCGCTATAATGCATGGGTACAAAAACTTCTCCTCCAGGAATATCATAGGTCAGACACGCCTTAACCCTTATTTCCCCTCGACAACAGGAAACAGTTACCTCTTCACCGTCATTGATATTCAACTTTTCAGCGTCTTCGGGGTTGATTTCCATGTAAATTTCTTCCGGATATATTTTCTTAAGTCGATCGGATTTGCTGGTTCTGGTCTGGGTATGCCATTGGGCGACAGTTCCTCTGCCGGTTAAAAGCAAAAACGGAAATTCTTTATTAACTGGCTCTGGAGGAGATTTGATATCTTCAAAAATAAACTTAGACCTCTTATCGGGAGTGTAAAACTTTCTGTCTTCAAATAAACGACGTTCATTTTCTTTAATTGAACTGCCTTCAGGAAAGGGCCATTGTATTCCACCGCTTTTCTCAAGCATTTTATAATCTTTTATTCCGCTTATATCAGCGGGAGTCCCTTTTGATATCCTTTTTAAGGATTGAAATATATCCTCGGTTGAATCCCATTTTTCGAAAAGATCCCCGCAACCCCAGTAATCGGCAACGTGTTTAAAAATTTCAAAATCGGGTAAAGCTTCTCCTGGAGGATCAGCCGCTTTATTCACGACAGCGATCCTTCTTTCAGAATTGATAAACGTCCCTCTTTTCTCTCCCCATCCTGCAGCCGGAAGAACTAAATGTGCATACTTAGCAGTTTCAGTAGTATGGTACATATCCTGAAGCACGCAAAATTCAAGATTTCCTATGACTTTCTCAAGATGAGAATGATTTACCCAGGAATGTATCGGATTAGTGGCGATTATCCACAAACCTTTGATCTTACCTTCAGCAATACCATCGACAATTTGATCGTAAGCCCATCCTTTGTCTTCCGGAATTTGTTTCTCCTTTATTCCCAGACATTTTGCAATCTTTTTTCTATGTTCAGAGTTGGAAAAGTCATGTCCGCCTAATAGAGATGTAGTATTGCTGAAAAGCCGAGAACCCATGGCATTACATTGACCGGTAATGGAATTAGGACCTGTCCCGGCTCGTCCTATGTTCCCCGTAAGAAGAGTGAGGTTGATGATTGCCTGAGCCGTCCTCACTCCCATATAACTCTGATTGACCCCCATCGTCCACCAAAAGGAAACTTTTCTGCCGTTTTGTATTAAATCCGCCAATTTATGGATCTCGGATTCTTTCAGCCCTGTTTCTTTACTTACAGTTTTAGGAGAAAATTTCTCGAGGAATTCTTTAAACTCCTCAAAACCGGAAGTATGATTGTCAATAAAACTTTTATCAACAGCGTCGCGCTTGATAAGAATATGGGCAAGACAGTAAAAAGGAGAAGCATCTGATTTGGGAATGATGCTGAGATGTTTGCTTGCCCAGTGAGCGGTTTCCGTTTTTCGGGGATCTATAATAACAGTTGTCGGATTATTTTCATTCAAACATACTCTTTCCCACATGATAGGATGCGCGATAAAAGGATTCCCTCCAACAAAGATAATCACATCAGACTCTTCAAAATCCTTATAAGTATAAGGCGACGCATCAAAACCAAATGATTGCTTATATGCAGCAGCCGCTGTAGCCATGCACTGGCGGGTGTTACCGTCACCATGAAGAATTCCCATTCCAAATTTTGTCAAGCATCCAAGAAAAGCCATCTCTTCGGTAGGGATTTGGCCCGTACTTATAAAGGCTATAGAATCATTGCCATATTTCTCTTGGATATTTTTAAAACTATCGGTAAATTTTTGCAAAGCTTCATCCCAGTCTACAGGCACAAAATCCCCTTTGCTGTTTCTCGTATAAGGAGTTCTCGCGCGGTCTTTTGCCTGTAATGGCAGTAGGGCGTCCCATCCCTTTGGACAGGCCTGGCCTTTATTTACGGTATAATCTGAATCGGTTGTCAGTTGCAAAGTACCATCCTCGTTTTTCCAAATGGTTAACCCGCACCCTACAGAGCAAAAACCGCAGACAGTGTTGACTTTCTCGGCCGAAGGCGGCTGAAAGGAAGAAACGCACTGCTTAATTTCATCGATGCGTTCGGCAGGCTCGATATCCCTGGGGCACACCTTTGAACATCTGGAGATCTTCATACATCCCCCAAAATCTCCCAGATTACTGATGTTTAAAATACGATCCTTGCAGCCGGTGCTGCGACTATCCATAGCAAACCTATTGACTGCGGTAAGAGTCGCCGGTCCGAGATAATCTTCATCCATCGCGTTTAACGGGCATGCCGAATGACAAGCAGCGCATAAAATACAAGTAACTGCTTTTTCTATTTTTTTTCGATCCTGTGGAGTTTGAAGATTTTCTCCGCCTTCTGTCTTAATCTTGGAAAAATAAGGTTTAATGGAATTAAATTTTTCCAGAAAGGGTTCCATATCCACAACAAGGTCTTTTATAACCGTAAAATAAGGAAGAGGTTCAACGTTAATCACTCCTGGAAGCAGAGAGGAAATCTGAATATGACATGCAAGATCGATTACCCCGTTAATCTTCATTGCGCAGGATCCACAGACCGCCCCCCGACAGGAATAGCGAAAACTTAAACTGCCATCTATATTGTCCACTATGTACCACAAGCCTTCCAAAACTGTCATCCCCTTCACATGGGGAATTTCATAGAAAGCATATTCGCTCTTATCTTTTTCGGGATCAAACCTTCTTATTCTGAAATTTACTTTACTTGCTGCCATCAATATTTTCTTTCTTTCGGTTGCCAGGTAGATAGGTCAACTTCCTTATAAGAAAGTTCCGGGCCATCGGACGTATAATGAGCAAGAGTATGTTTAAGCCAGTTTTTATCGTCGTGCTTCGGAAAATCGGTACGAAAATGCGAACCACGGCTCTCCTCTCTTTTTAAAGCTCCTTCCCCTATCACCAGTGCCAGATCAATCATGCATTCCACCTCTAAAGCAGTGATTAATTCCAAATTAAATTTCTTCCCTGAACTTGTTAAAGATACTGCTTTATACCTTTTCCTGATTTCTTTTATTTCTTCAATTGCTTCTTTTAGTTCGCTTTCCTTGCGAAAAATGCCTACCTTCTCTATCATTAATTCTCTTAACTTTTTGCGCAATTTTCCCACTCTTTCTTTCCCTTTTGAAGTAAAATGAGAAGAGATCCTTTTCTCGTTTTCATTCATAGAACTAAAGAGCGCATCCGCATCCTCTTTGTATTCAATCTCATGGCAGCATTGGGCAGCATTCTCTCCGGCAATCCTGCCGAAAACAACTGTCTCCATAAGAGAATTTCCTCCTAACCTGTTGGCCCCATGAACAGAAACGCACGAACACTCTCCCGCTGCAAAGAGGTTGGGAACAGAAGTTTGGCAGTTAATATCGCAATCAATTCCACCCATTGTGTAATGTTGTCCGGGTTGAACAGGTAAAGGGGCTTCAACCGCATCTATACCAGCAAACCTTATCCCTATTTCTCTTATGCCCGGCAACTTTTCATTTATCTTGTCTTCCCCCAGATGCCTTAGATCAAGATATACATAAGCGTCTTCAATGCCCCTGCCTTCAAGTATCTCGGTTTTAATCGCACGTGCTACTATGTCTCTCGGGGCGAGCTCCATAAGATGAGGGGCATAGTTCTTCATGAACCGCTCGCCGTTTTTATTTAAAAGATATCCTCCTGCACCCCGGGCCCCTTCAGTACTAAGGATATTCGTTCCGTAGAGAGAGGTAGGATGAAACTGCACAAATTCCATATCTTTTGCGCCCACACCCGCTCTATAGGCTAGAGCAATACCTGTGCCGCTGTTGATAAGGGCATTAGTTGACTGAGCGTAAATCCTTCCCGCTCCTCCGGTAGCCATAATTACCGCTTTTGTCGGTATGGCCTCTATTTCCCCCGATTTTAAGTTTAATGCCACTACCCCCAGACAACGGTTGTCTTTCACAATAAGCTCAACTACCATCCATTCATCTAAAAAAGGGACTTTGTGGCGTAAGCATTGCTGATATAAAGTATGGAGGAGATTATGACCGGTTCTGTCCTCGGCGTAACAGGTGCGGGGAAAAGCCGCTCCCCCAAAAGGGCGCTGATTGATCCGTCCCTCTGTGGTACGGGAAAAAGGTGCGCCCCACTTTTCCAATTCACAGACAGAAGAAACCGCTTTTTTAGTAAGAATAGTTACCGCTTTTTGATCAGCAAGGTAGTCGCTTCCTTTTACCGTTTCAAAAGCGTGTTTTTCCCAGGAATCGTTTTTGTCAACATTCTTAAGCGAGGCGTTGATCCCACCTTGTGCGGTTACAGAGTGTGACCTGACAGGATAAACCAAAGAAATGACCATACATTTTATTCCTTTGTATCCTGCAGCAATCGCCGCCCGCATTCCCGCCAGACCACTGCCTACAATGATAATTTCCTGTTTCATTAATCCGTCTTATCAAATTCTTTGGTCTCACTGTAATATATGTACATAAGCTCTTTATCAAATAAAGGGCGTTTAACTTCTACGGCCTTTTTTCTGACAGCATTTAATATATTTTTTGCCATTTCATCATCTATATCAATACCAAATTCCCTAAACTTCATCTTTACAGCGTTTTTCCCTGAGTGCTTCCCTATTACAATCTGCCGTTCTCCACCTATCTCAGCAGGATGGAATACTTCATAAGTTTCCGGTTCTTTTACAAGACCATCGACCTGGATACCTGCTTCATGTGTAAATATATTCTTGCCGACAATTGGCTTACTTACAGGCACTTCTCTTCCCGAAGCCTTGGCAACAAACTCGGACAATGCTTTTAACTTTGAGATATTAAAAGAAATATCACGCCCCTCAACGTATTTAAGCGCCATAACAACTTCTTCAAGAGCCGCATTCCCCGCCCTCTCTCCCAATCCGTTTACAGTAACACTGACAAATTCAGCCCTGGATTTAAGGCCTGCGATGCTGTTCGCAGTTGCCATTCCGAAATCGTTATGCGCGTGGACCTCGATAGTCAACCCCACCTCATGTATCAGAGCCCTTACCTTTTCTGCAGTCTGCTCGGGGCCGAGTATACCTACTGTATCGCAAAAACGCATACGATCCGCCCCAGCTTCTTTAACGATCCTGGCAAAAGTGATTAGATCCTCCATTCTAGTGCGTGAAGCGTCCTCGGCATTGCAGGAAACGTAAAGCCCGTTGCTTTTAGCAAAATTAATGGCCCGGACTACATTTTCATGAACCCAATTCCGGTCTTTCTTCAGCTTTTTTTCGATATGGACATCTGAAACAGGTATGGAAACGCAGACGGCATCCAGGCCGCAGTCGATAGCCTGTCTGATATCATCGGATACCGCGCGGCACCATCCCAATATACTGGCCTTGTGATTATCCTTCACGATGTCTTTTATGGCCTGCTTTTCATCGCCTTTCATCGCGGGAACACCCGCCTCGATCTGATATACACCCGCCTCATCCAAAAGATCGGCGATTTTCCTTTTTTCGTCGTTTGAAAAAACAACCCCGGCGGTCTGTTCTCCGTCTCGCAGAGTGGTGTCGACGATCTTTACTTCATCTTTTACATTTTCCATGATTACCTTCCTTTTTTATAACAAATCCTTTAATAACTTCGGTATTTCATCAGGTCTGTCAGCCACAGGAACGCCCGCCTTTTTAAAAGCTTTTATCTTCGCTTCGGCGGTACCCTTGCCTCTTGAGATGATCGCTCCCGCGTGCCCCATTCTTTTACCCGGCGGCGCCGACCTTCCGGAAACAAAAGAAACAACCGGTTTTCTTATATTTGCCCGTATATAATCAGCAGTCTGTTCTTCTTCTTCACCGCCTATTTCGCCTATAAGAACCGTGGCCTCCGTTCCGCTATCTTCCTCGAACATCGAGAGCAGGTCAATGAATCCTGTTCCGACGATGGCGTCTCCCCCTATGCCTATGCATGTTGACTGTCCCATATTATTTTTTGTCAGATTATAGACAACTTCATATGTTAATGTTCCGCTTCTGGATATTACACCGATATTTCCGGGGGCATGAATGCGAGCGGGCATTATCCCGACCTTGCACTTACCGGGAGTAATAACGCCCGGGCAGTTAGGCCCGATGAGCCGGGCCTTCTTATCCTTCACGTATTGATAATTTTCTATCATTTCAATGACGGGTATTCCCTCCGTTATGCAAACTATGAGTTTTATGCCGCAATCAGCGGCTTCTCTGATGGCGCTGGTGGCGAATTTCGCCGGGACGTAGATCACGGAGCAATTCGCGTCAGTCGCCTCGCGCGCCTCTTTCATCGTGTTGAATACGGGCAATGCGCCGACTTTCTGACCTCCTTTACCGGGAGTCACCCCACCGACTACCTTCGTCCCGTAGTCAAGCATAGACTGAGCGTGGAATGACCCATCACGTCCGGTTATGCCCTGGATCAGAACTTTTGTATTCTCGCCAACCAGAATGCTCATATGCTCTCTACTGCCTTCTTTACAGCTTCAGTCATTTCTTCCGCTACTACAAAACCGGCCTTTTTAAGTATGTCCCTGCCCTCGGTCTCATTTGTCCCTATCAGCCTTATAATGAGCGGCACATTTATGTCGATCTGTTTTGTCGCCATGATGATACCGTTAGCGATATCATCACATCTTGTAATGCCGCCAAATATATTGATCAATATTGCTTTGACTTTTCTGCTTGATAATATGATCTTTAGGGCATTGAGCACTTTGGCCGGATTGGAGCTTCCGCCCACATCAAGAAAATTTGCCGGCTCACCGCCGAACAATTTTATAATATCCATCGTCGCCATCGCCAGCCCAGCCCCGTTGACTATGCAGCCGATATTCCCATCCATGCTGACAAAACTTAAGTCCGCTTCCTGGGCGCGTATTTCGTCAGCGCTGTATTCTTCAGGATTTCTTAGTTCTTCGATGTCGGGATGTTTAACTACTCCGTTATCATCAAAATTTATTTTCGCGTCTACCGCAACAAGCCCATCAAGCGAAACTTTAACATATGGATTGATCTCAACCAAAGAACAGTCTTTTTCAATCAAAAGCCTGTACATTCTGAGCATAGTATCGCAGGCTTCTTTGAAAAGATCGTGATTTTCAAAAACTTCCTGCGCGAGACTGCGCAATTCAGTTTCATCCGGCCCTTCAAGGGGGTCAACATACATCTTGTACACTTTTTCGGGGCTTTTTTCAGCCAGTTCCTCGATATCAACGCCCCCGGCAGAGGTCGCTATAAACACTATTCTTTTCAGCGCCCGGTCAACGGTAATCCCAAGATAATATTCACCTTGAATTTCAACTGCCTGGGCTACCAGCACTTTTTTGACGGGTTCAGATTTTATCTCCATTGAAAGGATCTTCTCCGCCGCTTTCCTGGCTTCTTCAGGTGTGCGCGCCAGTTTTACTCCGCCGGCTTTTCCCCGTCCGCCGACCAGGATCTGGGCTTTGACAACCACCTTTCCACCAAGTTTTTCGGCTATTGCCCCGGCATTATCCGACCGATCGGTTAATTCACACTGAACCGTATTAATACCGTATTTGTCGAATAGCGACATCGCCTGATACTCGTGTATTTTCACCCTGTTACCTCGGTTTCCACTTAAAACCGCTGTCTTCCGCAATTTTAAACCCGGCGTCAATTGCCATCCTATCCAATACCAGAACTTTGTCGGGAACGTGATCCAGCACCGCGCGTATCAATGCCTCTCTCGAAACTATATTTGTGATAGCGGCTAATAAACTCAAAGCAATAACGTTGGCAACTATGGGAGCGCCTAACAGGTTGATAGCCAGAGAAGTAAATGGGGCTTTAAAAACATTCTTGAAACGAGCGGGAACTTCCTTGATAAATGTTTCATCTACGATTAATAGGCCTTCAGGCCCCAATGATTTCCCGTACTTATCCAGGGCTTCTTGTGTCATGGCAAGCAGTATATTAACTTTCATGACTTTAGGATAATCGATCCTGCCGGAACTTATAACGATTTCTGCCTTCGACGCACCGCCTCTTGCTTCAGGGCCATATGACTGGGACATAACCGCTTCTTTTTTGTCATAAATCGAAGCGGCCTCGGCAAGTATCTTTCCCGCCAGGATCATTCCTTGGCCTCCCGATCCGCTCAGAGTAATCTCAAAACGCTCTGCCTCGGTCGGAGGCTCAAAGCGACGCTTCTTTCGCCTTATTAATAATTTTATTATATTCATCCGTGTATTCGGGCCTGTGAGCCTGATAAATCAATCCTATAGGGAACTTACCTTCCTTCTCTTCTTCCGAAAGCATTTGATACTGCTTCAGATTTACAGCGTGGTCTCTCTGCCACTCAAGCATCTTAACGGAAGTGCTCATCTCATTAAATTTCCCATAATATGTAGGGCAGCCAGTAATGACTTCTATAATTGAAAAACCATGATGTTTAATTCCTTCGGCGATGAGCTTTGGAAGTTGAAGAGCGTGAAAAGTCGTAGAACGCGCGACATAAGTGGCTCCCGCGGCTTTCGCCAGCGTGCACAAATCAAATGGCCGTTCTATGTTTCCGTAAGGAGCAGTAGTAGCGTAAAAAGCTTCCTCTGTGGTAGGCGAATACTGCCCTCCGGTCATGCCGTAGTTAAAATTGTTAAAGACCACGGTAGTAATATCGATATTTCGTCTGGCGGTGTGTATCAGATGGTTTCCTCCGATAGCTGCTATGTCTCCGTCCCCCGCAAGTATAGCCACAGTTAGTTCTGGATTGGCCATTTTTATGCCGGTAGCAAAAGGCATGGCCCTACCGTGAGCGGTATGGAGTGTATCGAAACTGATATACCCTACTGCCCTTGAAGAACACCCGATACCGGAGGCAACAACCAATTTATCCTGATCAATGCCAAGCTCTAAAACCGCTCTTAAAAAAGCCTGCAAAATAATCCCATGCCCGCATCCAGCGCACCAAATATGCGGAAATTTTTCAACCCTCAAATATTTTAGAATTTCATCTAGCATCTTTTAATCTTATCCAGTATCTCCGCGGGCGTTACCATGGTGCCCCGTGAAGAATTTACGCCCAAAACGTTGAAGCGTCCTTTTGAGGCCCGTTCTACTTCCCGAATAATCTGCCCCATATTCATCTCGCAAACAATTAAAGTCTTATTATTGCCCCTCAAGTTATCAAAAATAAAATCAGGGAAAGGCCAGAGAGTTTTAAGCTTAAGAACCCCAACTCCAATTCCAGCTTTACGAGCTTCTTTTGCGGCCTGTACGCAAGACCTGGCTGTAGCGCCGTAAGAGCATAAAATTATAGACTCCTCCAACCCCTCGCTATCATACAAACATATATCCCTGATCCGCGAGTTTATTTTTTCATGTAACCGGTTAAGTAGGGCTGCAGTTTTATCCGGCTCATTCGTCGGGAACCCGTCAAGATCATGGATGAGACCCGTGACATTAAAACGGAAACCCTTCCCGAAATCAGCAATACGCGGAACATCCCTGGGAGAGCTTGTCGCAAAGGGAAGATATTTTTTGCCGGAAATTTTTTTAGGCTCTGGGCGACTTAATAACTTCAAGCTTTCCTTTTCCGGAAACTCCACCTTCTCATACATATGCCCCACGACTTCGTCTGTCAGGAGAATGACAGGAACACGCAAGCTTTCAGTCAGGTTTATTGCCTGAATAGTCAACTCATATGTCTCCAAAACAGAAGATGGTGAAAGAACAATTATCGGATGATCTCCATGGGTACCCCATCTAGCCTGCATTACATCTGACTGGGACGGATATGTCGGAAGGCCCGTGGATGGCCCCCCTCTTTGTACGTTTACAATAACGCAGGAGATTTCACACAACGACGCAAACCCGATAAGCTCCTGTTTTAAAGAAAAACCGGGGCCGGAAGTCGCGGTCATTACTTTTAACCCGGCTAAGGATGCCCCTAAAATAGCCCCTATACTGGCGATTTCATCCTCCATTTGGATAAACTTACCGCCAATCTTAGGAAGCTGTTTAGAAAGAATTTCAGCGATCTCTGAGGAAGGTGTTATAGGATATCCCGCGAAAAACGTGACTCCCGCGGCAATTGCGGCTTCAGCACAAGCCTCATTTCCTTGAATAAACTTTACTTTATTTTTTGTTTCTACAGACGGCATCTATTTCCAGTTTGATTTTCATCCCAAATTTAATTTTTTAATATTATCTTTTACAGCATCGCTTGACCTTTTAAGAGATGCCTTTTCCTCGTCAGTCAATTTGATCTCGACGATCTCTTCAATCCCTTTACGCGAAAGTTTAGTTGGCACGCCGCAATATACATCCTTCAGACCGTATTCTCCATTGAGATAAACGCAACACGGCAAGATCTTGTTTTCATTATTGAGTATGCTTTTGACCATCTCGGTAGCCGAAGCTGAGGGGGCGTAATAAGCAGAACCGGTCTTGAGAAGCCCGACGATCTCGGCTCCACCTTTTCTCGTCCTTTCGTTTATCTCCTCGATTTTCTTCCCGGGGAGAAGCTGCGTAACAGGAATGCCGTCCACAGTGGAATAACGCGGCAAGGGCACCATTGAATCGCCGTGACCGCCAAGGACCATTGCCTGTACATCCTGCGGGGAAACTCCGAGCGCCTCGGCAATGAAATACCGGTAGCGGGCAGAATCAAGAACTCCGGCCATCCCGATCACTCTGCTGGGCGAGAAACCGGAAATCTTAAGCGCCAGGTAACTCATGACATCCAGCGGATTTGTAACGATGATCAAAATGGCTTCCGGACTTGAAGCGGCGACATTTTTAACAACATCGCACACAATTTTGGCGTTCGTCTGCAATAGATCATCTCTACTCATTCCGGGCTTTCTCGGTATCCCCGAAGTGATAACAACAATATCGCTATTGGCCGTCTGGCTGTAATCATTTGTTCCGGTGATCTTTGCTTGAAAGCATTCGATAGGGGCGGACTCCATGAGGTCAAGCGCCTTTCCCTGAGGCATACCCTCCACAATATCGACCAGTATAACATCCGCCAGATCTTTTTCGATAATACGTCTAGCGCAAGTAGAACCCACAAATCCGGCTCCAACAACTGTTACTTTCTTATCCATAACACCTATCCTTTATTTTTTTTCTTTTTCGTTTCTTTTTTTGCCCGTCCCTTTTCTTCTTCCTCTATCGCTTCTACTTCAACTGCAAACTCAGGGCACCGCACCACGCATAGCATGCATTTTATGCATTTTTCCGGGTATTTGACTATGGGCAGTTTAAATTCATCTTCGACAAATACTCCCTGAGGACAAAAGGCGGTGCAAATGCCGCACCTCTTACACCACTTTTCATTTATCGTTATTTTAGCGCCTGACTTCTTCTGGCTTTTGGTCTTCTCCATGATCAAATCTTTATCAGGTCCTCAAACTTGATATCGATACCTAGAACTCCAATGATACTTTCTTTGTCGTCAAGAATCGGCGCAGATACGGTAATACATAAAAGTCCCGTAAATTTTGAAGTATAAAGGTCCGTAAAACACGTATCCATTTGATCCATGACGCAGGTAAACCATTCGCGGTCAGAAAAATTACCGAACTCATCGAAATCTTTCTGGTAAGCCTCAGTATCATGTTTTTGCGTGATATTTTTTGTGATCTTATTCCCTTTCGCGTCTGTCACGTAGATCAATTTGATAAACGGGTGCGTGTCGGTAACCTGGTGCAGAACCGGCTCCTGCTTTTTAGGATCCATTGAAACGATTGCCGGGTCCTTGACAATTTTTGTAACCATCTCATAAGCCAGTTCTTTCGCTTTAGACTTAAGATCTTCAAGTTCGGATTCAAAAAGATTAGGCAGGCATTTCTTGGTGAATGTAACCATCTCCTGGTTTGATATGCTCGTCGTCCTCTTGTTCTGGTATTCCGCGTCCACCAGCTGATGTATCCTCTTGACCCCCGGATGTTGTTTATCGACAACATCTTTTCCTTTCAGATCAAAGAAGCTGTTTATCCAGTAGGTTATTCCAGCTACGCCGGATTTATCGGTAATGCTGACTCCTATGGGCCGGTCTAGGAGTTTTCTCGTATCGAATATGTTGTAAATCCTCTCGTTCTTTATTCCTCCATCGGCATGAATGCCGGCACGTGTGACATTGAACTCGTCACCAACATAAGGATAATTTTTAGAAACGGGCTCCTTGATCACCTTCTTGAAGTAATCTCCGATCTCGGTTATAACCTTGGTGTCGACCCCGTTGAAATCACCCTTTAGAGAAATGTAGTCGATTATAAGCCCCTCTATCGGGGGATTTCCCGTTCTTTCCCCGAACCCGAGAAGCGTGCCGTTTGCCGCGGAACACCCGTACAGCCAGGCGATCGTTGCGTTGGCTATGACTTTATGAAAATCATTATGGCCGTGCCATTCAAGGCGCTCGGAATGAACGCCGCCTTCTTTTATCAGGCCCTGGATCAGTTTTGGAACGCCCCTTGGAAGAGACGCCTGGGGATGAGGGATCCCGAACCCGAGCGTGTCACACGCTCTTACCTTTATGGGCATCTTGCTCTCTTCGGAAAGCTTCATCAATTCCTGAACAAAAGGTATTACAAAGCCGTAGAAGTCCGCGCGGGTTAAGTCTTCCAGATGACAACGGGGAATGATGCCTTCTTCCAAAGCGGCCCTGACGACCTCGAGGTACCCTTCCATCGCCTCTTTGCGGGTCTTGCCCAGCTTCAGGAAAATATGATAATCGGAAGCAGAAGTTAAAATCCCTGTTTCTTTAAGTCCCATCTGTTTGACGAGTTTAAAGTCTTCCTTTTTCGCCCTGATCCAGCCTGTAACCTCAGGATACTTATATCCTAGCTTCCTGCACTCATCAACGGCTTCCTTATCTTTGTCACTATAAAGGAAAAACTCACATTGCCGGATAACGCCCTTCTCGCCTCCTAATCTGTGCATAAATTTATAAAGCTCAACGATCTGTTCAACGGTATATGGCGGGCGCGCTTGCTGCCCATCACGAAAAGTTGTACAGGTAATCCAAAAATCTTTTGGAAGATCGAGTTTTGCGGTTTCATCATCAAAAACGATCTTCGGAACTTTATCGTACCTGAAAATTTCCTCATAAAGTTCCGGAGTTTCTACATTCTTGAGTGTGTATTTTTTCATCTCTTTTCCCTCCTCGTAAAATATTATAATTAATAATGTGTATATCGCAATATTATATCATTTCTGCCTTTTTCATAAAAGTATCTATCATCAAGTAAGAACCTTGTTAGGTGGAAACAAAAGGCATATTTGGGAGACTGAATATGGGGTGGATCTCTCATCAGGGCCGGACGGCATAAAAATAACCGGGATTATCTGGTTTTAATACTTCTGCTTCCGGGTTCAGTTCTACACCTTTCAAAACCTCTCTGGTGAATACTTCATACCCTTCCCTGTCTATAATATACCCAATAAGCTCTTTAGGGAGGTGACGGTAGATGTATTTATCAATAAAGTGGTATACATTTTTGCAAACCGCCAGGACGACCTCTTCTGAAGCGTCATCTATAAAGGTATTGGTTAAACGGGGATTTTTCTTGCCGGTCCTCCCCCCTACGATTATCCGGTATAATTGTTTACCCCGAGAAAGTGCCCCGGTAGGGCACTTAAGAATACATTCCCCGCATTTTATGCAGTATTCCTCATCTCTTATTACCTTATAATTTTCCATCCTCATCGCGTTAGTAACTCTTGCCTGGCAATTGTCTATGCACGCTTCACAAGCTATGCATTTTTCTTCATCATATTCAGGAGTAATGTTCGCGATAATGCCAATATCGTTCACATGAGCCTTGATGCAATCGTTAGGACAAGCGGCCAAAGCAACCTTGAGATGTAAATTGTTCGGATAGATTACGTTTTCTATTTTTTGAGCAAGGAGCGTAGTGTCAGAGTTAGCAAACTGGCAGACACGATTACCTATACACGCGGAAACGTTTCTTGTGCCAGCTTGAGGATATCCCTCCTCCGGATTTTCGAGGATAACGTTGCTTTCTTTTTCGATATCATCGATCATCCGGGCCATATATTTTTTTACTTTCTCCAGATCGGCCAGTTTCACTCCCGGTATTTCATATCCCTGGCGAGTTGTTAAATGCACTGTTCCATTGCCAAATTTTTCAGCCAAGGTTTTAATCACTTCAAGGTGCCGGGCTTCAAGATGTCCCCCGGGCACACGTATTCTTATCGCGCCCTCACCTCGTATCTTGGATATACGAAAAGCATTTTTTATTATTTTTTTTGTATTATACACTGAGGTTTACCCCCTCTCTTCTCTATATGTTGCAATACAATAAAGCGCCCCTACAAAAAAAGCCCCTCCAACAATATTGCCAAGTGTCACATAAAAAAGATTTCTCGTAAACCCAAGCCATGAAACCATAGCACCATGAGGAGAAAAAAGGGATATAGACAATAATGTCATATTAGCTATACTATGTTCGTATCCACTGGAAATAAAGGCAAAAAGGCACCAGAAAATTAAAATACATTTTGCCGTATCGCTTTTAGCTCGGCTGGATGTCCATAAGGCCAGGCAAACCAACCAGTTACATAATATCCCACGCAAGAATAACTGAGATACAGGCATATTCATCTTTGCTATTGATACCTTTTCTATAAAAGAAGCAGCATGAGAAACTACGCCTGAGTTTACCACCAGGTAAGCGAGCAAAAAAGAACCTACTAAGTTCCCTATCCAAGAAAATGTCCACACTTTTAAAAGTTCTCCACCCGTAACTTCCTTTTTTGCAAGTCCTATGGCCATGAACATATTATTCCCCGTAAATAGTTCCGCTCCGGCAAAAACCACAAGGGTTAAAGCGACTCCAAAGGAAACCCCCATTAAAGTCTTTAAGAATATCGAATTAGCCGCTGCCAGAGGAGCGCCTATACAAAATACCAGGACCACACCAATTCCTACATAAGTTCCAGCCAAAATTGAAGAAACCGTGTAGGAAAGCAGCGACCTTTTAAGATATTCAATTTTTATCTTTGCCGCTTTGGAAATAATTTCTACAGATTCTAAATACATTGATCCATCCCCCTTTCTCTTTCTCTAATCTATTAGCTCTTTTGCTTCTTCATAATTGAAAACAGGGCCATCCGTGCATACATATTTATCTCTTATCCTGCAATGTCCGCATTTACCCAGACCGCATTTCATGTGCCGTTCGAAGGAAAGCCACACATTCTCCTGTTTCACATTAAAGCGGAAGAGCTCCCTCACCGTATTTGTCATCATCATCGGGGAGCCTACAAGGATACAATGCGTTCCTTCGCCGATGTCCTTTACATGTTTAACAAAGTCCACCACAAACCCTATGCCCCCTTGCCATTCTTCCTCTTCATCTTCGTGGGTGCTTACCGTCACCTTCACGTCAAGCTTTTTTGCCCACATTTCAAGTTCCCGCCGGAATAAAATATGTTTGGGCGACTTAAAACCTACCAGAAGGTCCAGTTTCCTCAACGCAGACTTATCGTGTTGATAATAATATTCCACCACAGGTTTAACAGCAGCTATACCAGAACCTCCTGCTATAATGAGAAGACGTTTACCAATGAACTTTTCAAAAGAAAACGTATTACCATATGGACCTCTTATGTAAAGATAATCTCCACGTTTCACTTTGAAAATGTGTGATGTCACTTTTCCTATATTTCTTACTGTAATCTCTATATCTTTAGGAGTAAATCCGCTCACAGTGATAGGGACTTCACCGGCACCGGGCACAGAAACCATAACAAACTTCCCCGGTTCTTCCTCTAATCTATGTGCCAGAAGAAACGACCATTCTGATGGAGTATGCTTTCTTATCTGTGAAACCTTTATCGGTGTGGCTTCATAAATATTATTCATCCTTTTCCCTCTTGTGCATAACTTTATTTATTTTGTCAACACACAGAAACATACTTATATATACTGGACACACATCGTCACACCGGCCGCAACCCGTACACATCTGACGGCCGTTTCTCTTGTTAAAATCCATTATTTTATGCAATGTCCTGTATCTCATCCTGTCCCCGTTTTTAATCCTAAAATCATGGTTCCCAGCCAATAAAGCAAAGTTTTTCACGTGACATGAAGACCATATTCTTCTCCGGTGTAACGCGTTCTCATCTTCAGAGAGGATATCCTGGACGCTAAAGCATGTGCACGTGGGGCATGAAGTATTACATCTTCCGCAGGCAATACACCTAAGAGAATATTCTTTCCAAATATCATCTTCAAAAAGGGAAACATCGATCTGCCCGGGTATCTCAACGGATCGCATATTCTTTTCTACAAACCGCGGCTCCTTAACAATGCCTCCTCCAGAAGGGAAATATTCCTCCAACTCCTTATCTTTTACCCGGATTTCGTATCCGTGGTCATTTTTTCTCATGAATGCCGAATAATTCTCAGTTTTGTTTGTGCCCAAACTAACGCAATAACAGTTTTCGAAAGACTCACAGCATTCAATCAAGAAAAATTTTATCTTTTCCCGGCGCTTTTCGTAATATGGATCCTCGAGGTCGTTGCCTTCCAGGAAATGTATGTCTATTACCTCCATGGCGTGTATATCACATGAACGTAGAAAGATTATCGTTGGAAGCATTTCTTCATTCGATTCTTCTCGTTTATTCTTCTGAAAAGTGAACATTGTCTCACGCAGAGGAAACACTACAGATTTTGCTGAAAAAAATGTCTGTTTAGAAAATTCTATCTGGTCAAAACTCTTTACTTCATCATAGGTTACAAGATCCGTATCCGAAAGCCTGCCCTCGCCGGGTTTTTCCATGGGAGCTACAACCCTGTAATGGCGGCTTAATTCATCGAAAACCGACTGCGCCTCTTCTTTGCTAAATTTCACCGCTTTCAGTCCATTTGCCACGATTCGCTACTCCCTCGACTCAACTTAGCGCCATAAAATAAAAAACGCCCTTTTGGCCGCTAAACTTTGCGGCCGAAAGGGCGTTCGTACGTTGAACTTTTCTAATTGCGCAACACTATGCGCTTAAAATAAAAAGAGGCGTTCCTTCAGAACGCCTCCTTGCTTTTTATGATATACACTACGTTGTACATGTCCAATTATACATGCGAACTATTTCTTGTCAAGTTTTTTTTGCAAGAGTTATCTCTATTTTAAAACCGCGCCCAGGATTCCCGCACCGATAATGATCAAAGCGGGGTGGACCTTTGTGTAAATAAAAAGAATAAATGAGATAACCACAACCAATAAACTTTTCAGTTGTATTAGTTGCCTGACATCTACCAATTTAAACGCTACCGCGATTATCATCGCGAATACGGCCAAATGAACCATGTTAAACGCGTTTTTGACAGACGGTAGATCTTTATATTTCATGTAAAGACCCAAGGCCAAAATAATTAAAACCGCCGGACCCAACAAATTCCCAAGGTTCGCTGCGATCATACCGGGAATACCTGCGATTTTATATCCGGTATAGCTGGCGTATTTAATGGAAATCGCGCCCGGCAATATTCTGACAGCTCCTAAGATCTCTATGAATTCATCTTTTGCCAGCCAGTGATATTTCTCGACAACCTCTCTCTCAATAAGGGGCAAAAAAGAATAAGCCCCTCCTACGGCGAAAAGACCTACTCTGAAAAATGATAAAAATAATTGAACAATTATCATCTCAATGTTCCCTCTCGGCTATCATATCAAGACCGTGCGATAATTCGTCAACCACAGCCTCTAACGACTCTTTAGCTCCTCTGGAGCTTCCGGGCAGATTGATTATGAGCGTCTTCTTCCTGAGCCCCGCTATTCCCCTTGACAGCATGGCCCTTTTTGTTATCTTGAACCCCTCCGAGCGCATGGCCTCAGGAATACCGGGGGCCTCCCTTTCAATAACTTCTCTGGTTGCTTCCGGGGTATTGTCCCGAGCTGTGAAACCGGTCCCACCTGTAGTCAGAACTACATCGACTTTAAGATTGTCGGTATAATCAATGAGCTTTTCCTTTATCAAGCTGGGTTCATCAGGAATTACTTCATACTTTACGATCTCACCCGGGATCTTTTGGGCGAGTTCCTGCACGATCTTTCCGCTCTTGTCTTCTCGTTCGCCCTTCGTGCATTTATCGCTTGTGGTCAATACGGCTACTTTATACATTTTTATCCTCCAACTGTTGTAATCTTGTCTCCGGGCCTTATAGCCCCTCCGTTTAAAACCTTCGCGAACACTCCCTCTTTTGGCATGACGCAGTCACCGGCCCGGTAATAGATACTGCACCGGGTATGGCACTCTTTCCCTATTTGCGATATCTCAAGAATAACTCCGGATCCGATCCTTATTTTCGATCCTATATCGAGAGTGAGCAGGTCAATACCCTTAGTGGTGATATTTTCAGCAAAATCCCCGGCGTTCACATCAAGGCCCTTTTTCTTCATCTTGTTTATTGATTCTTCGGCCAAAAGACTTATCTGTCTGTTCCCCGGACCCGCATGCGCGTCACCCAGTATCCCGTGATCTTTCTTTAGCCCAACGGAATCGGCGTTCTTTTTTTTCTCGCCCTTTTTCTCGGAGACAGACACCGCTATAACTTTTCTTTCCTGCTTTGTCATTTTTCCTTTCTCACATATGTTCCGCTTTTCCCGCCTGTTTTCTTCATAAGCTTAATCTCAGTGATAGAAATCTCTTTGTCTAACATTTTACACATATCATAAATGGTTAGCGCAGAGACCGTCGTAGCAGTTAAGGCTTCCATCTCTACACCTGTTTTCGCATTTCCTTTGACAGTTGTTACTATTTTTATTTCTTCTTTTCCCGGCAAAAATTCTATATTTACATATTCTATAGGTATAGGATGGCATAAAGGAATAATATGTGGAGTGTTCTTTACGGCAAGTATGCCTGCAATCTTCGCGGCTTCCAGGACATCTCCTTTAGGTACTTTTTTCTGTTTTATCATGTTTATAACAGAAGAACACAAGCGAATTCTACCCTCTACTATTGCTTTTCTTTCAGTGATCTTTTTTTTGCCTACATCTATCATTCGCATGTTTTTCCTTTATTTTATCCGCCCACACTTGCCATACAAACTTTGCTGGACTCCCAATCCCGATAATCCGTGGTTTTCTTTATCGATAATCTCTTCTTTATGGCCTCTCTGATCTCGTCATCACGGCCCCCGTTTTCTAAAAGTTCTTTTAAGTGAAGTCCCCGGGGTTCATAGAGACAGGTTTTGAATTCTCCCATAGAGGTAAGTCTTAGCCTGCTGCAGCTCATACAATTATATCCGTCTGTCTTTATGTACCCCAAAAGGCCCTTCCCGGCAACTTCATAATATTCTGCAGGGCCAGAATCTGGGTTTTCTGTCCTTTGAAGCTTAAACGCATTTTCACAAATCCCCTTGACTTCTTCTATGGGCATAACATACTCTTCCCTCCATAAGGGGGCGACTTTCATTAATTCTATATATCTTAAAATTACTCCCTTACTGAAAGCAAAATCCGCAAAGTCGATTATTTCATCTTCGTTTATACCTTTCATAACAACCATATTCAACTTCACGGGATCTAAGCCGATCTCTTTGGCCTTTTCTATACCCTCCAGGGTGTTATGAAGAGAACCGCCCCTTGTTATCCTCCGGAACTTGTCCTCTTTAAGCGTGTCCAGGCTTATGTTTATTCTTCTCAAGCCCGCCGCTTTAAGCTGTTCGGCATAACTGGACAAAAGGATCCCGTTTGTCGTTAATAGCACCTCTTCTACGCCCTTAAGCCCGGCTAATCGCCTGAGAAGTTCAACCACGCCTTTCCTTATAAGGGGTTCGCCCCCGGTAAGTCGGATCTTGGTTATCCCCAAGGACACAAATATCCTTGCCAGTTTCAGGATCTGTTCAAAAGTCAAAAGCTCATCATGAGATCTGTGCATGATACCGTTACGCGGTATGCAGTAAATGCATCCTAAATTACATCTATCCGTAACCGATATACGAAGATAATCTATTTTCTGTTTGTCAAAGTTTCCTGTAATATACATTGATAGTCTTTTTTTGTGTTCACGTTCACGAAAGAACGACCTTCGGGATCAAATTTTGAAATATCTCTCTCCTTCATTACTTTTATCCTGATACTCTTGAGAAAATCCGTCATCTTCAAATTACCCCTATAAAGCTCCTTTTCAATATGTTCTATGCAGTTTTTGGAATATACCGCGCATAACGGCTCAAGTTCTTGTTTATGTTCGACAATGACCGCATCGTAGCCATCGGCATTCTCCGCCATATATCCGACCAGATCCCGGTTTATAAACGGCATATCACATGCACAGACAAAATTGTACATATTTCTTGAGGCAATCAATCCGGCGTGGATCCCTCCTAATGGACCCTTGTCCTTTATAATGTCTATGGACACTTGAACATTGTATTCCTGATACAAATACGGCTTATTTGTGGCTATGATCAGCTCAACACAAACCGCTGACAGGTTATCTATCATGACCCCTATTAAGGGCTTACCCGAAAATAAGATAAACGCCTTATCTCTTCCCATTCTAGCGCTTTTTCCACCTGAAAGTATTATACCCGTGATTCTATGCGTCATATCGTTTTTGGCTTATATACAGCTTTGGAGAACAAAATCCCGATTTCATATAATGCCAGAAGCGGCACTGCCATCATGCACTGGGTGATCACATCCGGAGGAGTAAGGATCGCTGCTGACACGAATATAATGACGATCGCCAGTTTTCTTTTTTTCGACAGAAATCGCGGTGTGATCAGACCTATCTTCGTGAGAAAAAGGCTTGCCAGCGGAAGCTCAAAAACCAGTCCAAAGGTCAGGGTCAAAGTTCCCACAAAAGAGATATATTTGCTTACGGTTATCATGGGAGTCATCAGGTCCGTGGCAAAGCCAAGAAGGAACCTAATACTGATCGGAATGATCACGAAATAACAAAAAAAAGTACCTGCGATAAAAAAGATAAAAGATAAGGGGCCAAATATCCGCACGTACTTGGTCTCGTTTTTGTGCAATCCCGTCGATACGAACCGCCAGATCTGAAAAAGGACGAAAGGTGCGGATAAAAATAATCCCCCGAAAAAAGCTATCTTTATATTGGCCACAAAAGCTTCCTGCGGCGCTATAAACACAAGTTTTCCTACGGGTTTGATCAATGGTGGAAGAATGGAGCCCACAAAACCATATACAAGACAGGTTGAGATTATTACAAAAATAACAGATTTTATAACCCTGCTTCTGAACTCTTCTAAATGCGCAACAAGAGTGAGTTTTTCTTCATTTGCCATTTTCCCGAATTTCCCCTGTTACTATTTCTTTTCTTCCTCGTCCTTAGTTACTTCTTCGATGTCGTCCTTTATTTCTTTCCCGGCCTTCTTGAATTCCTTGATGGACTTGGCTAAGGCACGGGCGATCTCCGGCAGTCTTGAAGCGCCAAATAGGACAAGAATGATCAATAATATTACAACAAGCTCTCCCATACCGAATTTAAACATTTATCTCCTCCTTAATATTTTTTAATTCTTCCCATTCATCATCTAAAACCATTCCTAAAAGTCGGGTAATCTCTTTGTAATATGAATACTCCGCGCGAAGGGCAACTTCATCTTTGAAGCGAGGAAACCATTTAAGAAGATGGTTTTTCAAAAAATACTTCTTAACCTCCAAAACCCCTTTCTTCGCCTCCGATAAACTCTTGTCGGAATATTCAGCCTCTAATCCGGAAAGCTTCGCTAAGAACACCAGCTCAACGCTTAAATGATCCGGGGTATCATGAAAGCTTTCATCTAATTCAAATCCAAACTTTTTATAAAGGTTATTTACCTCAACAGTCGAAGAGCCCCATAGCCTTCCTTCGCCCCGCTGTAATGATTCCCTCGGTAAAGTAGACGCCCCCGGCATCAAAAAAAGTCCCGCGTATTCAACAGCGAGTAACTCTGCCTGTTCCTTGCGTGAAAGATGTGTTATGCCGGCTGACGGATCGATTTTGAAAGCCTTAAATGCTTCTTTCCCCTGCTCCTGCAATGTACGCAAAAACTCCCCGGTGGGTTCTTTAGCGAATACATTTGCCAGGAATTCATAGATCTTCTCCGTCTCCATACAAACCTTTCCATGTATATTATATATTGTATTTAACAAAAATAACACAAAGGGGCCAGGCCTTCAATATAAAAATGTCAATAAAGGTCTGGCCCCTGTTTCTCCGGTTTAAACCTTCTCTATTTTCACCACCGTATCGTTGCTGGGCCATTGCCCGCTTATCGGGTCTACTGAGTTAGGAATAACCCAGTTACAATGCACGCCTTTTGCTTCATCCCACACAGGACCGAATTTTCTCGTGCCTTTCTTCTGCCACCAGAGGTTCGCGTCATCGGCGACTTCCGGAAAAACTGCCTTTCCCGAAGCTACCCTGCCGTAATCCCAGTGACCGCAATGATAGGACAGAGCGACTACATCCGGATGGATGGTTTCTGTCACATTTGCCCGGACAGTTACTTCTTTCATAGCAGTTGTGCTGTACCCTATTTCCGGATAGGACTTACCCGCCACTTTGATCTTGATCATGTCCCCGTCTTTGACCCCGAAACGTTCCGCTGTTTTGGCATTGATCCAGGCCGGATTCTTGTGGTATATCTCTGTGAGCCATTTACAGTTCTGAGAACGCGAATGGATCTGCACATTGACCTTGAAAGACGTCATGATAAGTTCATCTTTCCCCATAAGCTTATGTTCGGGAACAGGTAGATATGTAGGCATCCCGGTTTTGATGTGGTCGAGTATGAACTCATTGCGAGTTCCCTTTACGATCGGTGTAAGCTGGGTCAGGAGTTTCTTTTCGGCTTTTTTCAAAAAGCGCGATTTAAACTCCATTTTTCCGGATTTATTGATCTTATCGGGCTTAAATCCCTTATAAGCAACGCCATCCACCATCTGGCCCTTATACCCTTTGTATCCGTTCTTTGCCTGTGTATAGGTTTGTCCTGCTTTTGCCTTAGTCTTTTTAGGATTCCAGACTACGCCGGTCTCTTCGTCAACTATCGTATCCTTAAGATCCGTGCTCTTAAGTTTTTTCTTATGCACATGATAGCTGGGCTTCAGGCTCTGATTGACTATGCCGTATTTCATGATATAGTCGAAAAGAGAGACCTTAATGGGTTCACCGTCAACACCATAAAGTTTCTTGTGATGTTTTTCCGCGTTTTTTTCGGTTTTCTCACAAGCAGCCTTAATATAATCTTCAGCGGTATCATACGGGAAATATTTCGCCACATCGGCGTTCATGGCTCTCCCCAGTTTGATAGCAACATCCTGGAAATCCATTGCCTCGCCAAGCGGTTTTATTACCGGTTGACGTATCTGCAGAAACTTGGTCAAGGCATAAGACTGCGGCGCCTCGGTCGTCCATCTCTCCAGATAAGTAGCGTCCGGTAATATATAATCGGCAAGAGCGGTTGTTTCACTCATTGAAGTATCACTTGAAACGATCAAGGGAAGAAATTTCTCGTTCTTCATTATTTCCAGATTCTCTGCGCAGTCGCCGGTAGTATAGATCCCATTGTAAACGTAGGTCATATACACCTTGGGCCGGCGCCCGCTCTTCTTGCCTCCCTTCTTGATATTCTCCAGGACTCGCTGAGCAACATGGTGGGTCGGAAGCGCCACTCCCAGATCATCTCCGTCCGCCACATAAAGCTTAGCGGCTTTGGGTTTACGTTTACCCAGTTCCTTATCCGCTTTTTTGGATGAACTTTTGTAGGGATCCTGCCATTTCCCGGATATTTTCATCTGCGTTCCGCCCTTGACCATCATATTGCCGCAAATAACATCAAGCATTTTGGCGGCGAACTCGGAATGCGTCCCGTTGTAGTGGCCGACAAAACCGCGATAAGTGATCAAGGTAGAAGGCCTGTTTGTAGTATATTCAATAGCCAGTCTTTCGATCCCTTCGGCCGGGACCCCGGACTCTTTTTCGGCCCATTCCGCGGTATAAGGCGCAAGATGCTCTTTCAGCCCATCGACCGTCACATTGGTCCATTTATCGATGAATTTTTCATCATACAAACCTTTCTGCATGATAATATTGCACATTGCCAGGATAACCGCTGAATCCGTGCCCGGCTTTATCGGGATCCACCTGTCACTTCTTGCTGCCGTATTCGAAAGACGCACATCAACAGTGACAAGCTTTGCCCCTTTCATTGTCGCGTCAACTACACGCTGGGCAAAATAGCTGTGGCTCGTATGTGCTTCGAGCATATTCGTACCCATATTCAGGATAAAATGGCTGTTCTCGACATCGTTTATATCATAGTGTTTCCCCATCGAGAGCTCCTGCCCGGTCCATTTCCCGACCTCACAGATCGAGGTATGGTTTCCTTTGGTCTTGGAAGAGACTGAGTGCATCAGGTTATTCACGGCCGGTTTTATCCTGCTTCTTCCGTAATGGAACATGAATTCTTCGGGATGACCGCCTTTATAAACTTTATCCATCGCGGCGGCAACATCTTTTATTGCTTCATCCCAGGATATTCTCTTCCATTTTCCCTCTCCCCTCTTTCCCGCTCTTTTCAAGGGATAAAGAATCCTATCGGGATCATACACCTGGTTCACCCCTGCCTGCCCTTTGGCGCAGATCATGCCCCTGTTATTGGGGCAGTAAGGGTTCCCCTCGATCTTAACGATGCGTCCGTCTTCGACGTAACCGATCACTCCGCAGATGGCAACACACTGCAGACAGCTGGTCGGTACGGCTTTTAACGTCTTCTTATCTACAGATTTCATCTTCAGCGCCGCCTTTTCAAACACATCAGGCAGTTCCTCCTCAGGCACTTTTGCATAAGCCCGCTTTAAGATCCCGAATGGAGCACTCACGGCAAAAAGCGCGGAACTTATCAGCCCCAATTTTAAGAGATCTCTACGGTTTATTTTTTTTCTATCTTTTGCCATTGTTAATCCCCCTTCTTTCTTTTAAGATATCTGACCACCAAGGATCAACACATATCTAAAAATGAATCCTCCTATTAAAATAGCCGCGGTTACCAGCGCTATAGGTATTGGTTTACTTTCCCTTTCGCCGAAACTATACCTCGCAAGGACAAGAAATGGAAAAACCAACCCCACCAGCATAGCCCCGAACCAGAACAGGACCCCAAAATGTTTATTCAGCATGATAAAAGCGTTCATGAAATCGGCCTTTCCTGTTACCAGTGTTACTAACCAGATTAAACAGGTAAATGCCTGGACAAATAACAGGGCCAGTAAAAAGTTCCTTATTTCGCTATTCATCTCTTTCAGTTCTCTTCTCCCTTTTTCTGAAAAAGAAGAAACAAACAGAACGGCCGCCGCCCCTGTACTGATAGAGCCAATAATCGCGGATACGCTGATCGCGCCCGCATTCCAGAGAGGCCTGGCGGTAACAAAAGAAAGAAGAAACCCGTGATAGAACGCTACAAGCAGAGCGAAAGCTCCCGCGAAAAAGGCTACCTTCTTCCTGAATTCCCTGTTTTTATGGGTAAAAAGAAAAATAGCGAATATCGCGGAGAAGAGGATAAATCCCTGCTGCAATATTCCTCCCCATGACAAGGTCGACATGAAATTGAACCTTGTCCAGGTCTTCCAGATACGCAGAGGCTGCCCCATTTCCGCTAGCATGAACAAAAGCCCCACGGTCATGCCTATCGGGCCGATAATGGCGCCGGTTTTTACGGCAACCAGATCATCATTTCCTTTATAGAACATAAGAGCGATCGCGCACAGAAAAGCGCCTACACCTAACCCGCCAAGGAACAGGTCCATCGCTATCCGCCAGTCCCAGTAAACGAGGTTAAAAATATCATAAACTATTTTTGTTTCCATAGTTTCCTCCTTATTTAAGAGTGTCTCAGGACCGCCGCGCGTTTCTTATATGCGACGGCATCAAGGCCTATATAAAAGACTTTCGGTTGGGTGTTCTCCTCCGGAAGCAGGACCGACGTTGGGTTACAAGCGATTAATTTAGAAATTTCACTGTTCGGATCATTTAGATCCCCGAAGATCCTTGCTTTTGCATTACAGGTATCCACACAAGCGGGCTCAAGCCCCTGTTCCAGGCGTTCTTTACAGAAATTACATTTATTTGCTACCTTTTTTTCAGGATGCCTGAAACGCATCTTATAAGGACAGGTCTGAAGACAGTATCCGCAACCTATACAGTCTTCTTCGCGCTGTTCGATGATACCGTTCTGATCGCGGACTATAGCTGTGGCCGGGCATCCCTTTAAGCACGGTGTATTCTCACAATGGTTGCATAATACCGGGATAAAACTACGGGTAACAGCGGGATACTCCCCCTTTTCTGCAGCAATAACCCAGCTTCGCCACACGCCCAGTGGAACGTCAAACTGAGCTTTGCAAGCGACACTGCACGCGTTACAACCAAAACAACGCCTGAGATCTATTGCCATCGCCATGCGTTTTTTGGTTTTCGGCGGGCCGAACGCTTCCGCCTTGTCTGCAGCCAGGGCGCCTGTTGCACCTGCAACAGCAACACCGCCGGCTTTTAGAAAATCTCTTCTGGTAAATTTTTTCTCCGCCATGCCAATCCCCCCTCTCAATCTAAAACTTCATTATATAATCTAATTTTATCGTCATGCTTTCTTCAGCACCATCCTCAGTCGGTATATTTAACCAGGTCTCAAGCGCCAAGTTAAAGGGCAGCGTTAATAAAAACCCCGCACTAATCAAGAGGTCTCTACCATCGTTGACCTGTTTAATGTCGCTTCTGGGAATAAACTCCTGGCCCCATATTTTAAACGACCTGTCAACTCCACCGAAAACGCTGAAATTATGTTTTTGAAAACCATATCCCGCGTGCAACCTGAACAGCTGCACGTCTTCGGATATCTTAAGGTCCTGAGACGCTACAACGTACGGAACTATGTTCTCGGAGATATCGCCGTCAAACGTTATCCCTTCAGTCCCGGCAAGCGCTGAAAAACCGAAATCAGACCCAAAGACCTTGAGTTTGGCTTGCAAGGCGACAGGACCGGATTTTCCGGACCCTACCTTGCTGTCGATACCAAGCTCCATCCTGTTTATTGTCCCGTATTTGGCCCCCGTCACGTACAGCGGTTTCATTTCGCCACCGGTGGTGAGCCACGTTTGCGCGACAAGCGTTCTGTCGGGCGCCACATCTGTTGTAGGTATATTATTAAGGCCCGTCGGAGAAGCCCAGCTTATTTGCGCGCATAGTAGTGCGGCAAGCAAACCATTTGATACTTTTTTAAACATGTATTTAAATTTACATCCTCAAAAAAACCAGCTTTAGAATTTAGTGTTCAAATCTAACTGAATGATCTGACCCCATTTATCGTTGGGATCCATTCCACGCGTTTTGTCCCTGAAGACATAATAATCAAATTCCAGCCATATATTCTTCGCGAGGCCATAACTGAAGATGGCTTCGTGGCCAAAACCGTCGGTGCGTCCCCTGAAAGCATCCGCATCCGGGAAATCATCAGGAAACGAATCCCTTTCGAGTCGTCTGAAGTTATATACTGCTCTCCAGTCGCCAAACTTTTTGAATTTTTTCTTGCCAAGTTTTGCACCGATTTCCCAGCCATTGTCCTTATCACTGATCGCAAGGTTATTAACATAGTCAACGAAGAAAGTAAGCGGTTTACTGAATGTCCCCAGATCCTGCTGCTCAAGAAAATGAGATGTGACTTCCCCGCTCACTTCCAAAACGTCGTAATCATGTCTATAATTACCGTTCATATTCATCGACGCTGAAGTCGGCACCAAACTCATGGACATTGTGTCTGCAATATGCGCGAAATCGAGGTAACCGATAAATGCCTTCCATTCCAGAAAATCATTAAATGAAGAACCAGCACCTCCCTGGATCACGTACAGGAATGGATTCTTCTTATCTATCCCAAGATCATCCAGCACAAAGATTCCCGCGTTCGTCATAACATCAACGGGTATATTGAGATTCAAGTCCTTTTCAAGGTTATATTTTACATTTG